>JAKSUS010000027.1 GCA_024408745.1 Candidatus Gastranaerophilales bacterium
TCAGTACGGATTACGTTTTACTTCTCGTGCACCAAAATGTGCAAATGCTTTTAAGTTCAAACCGGAAGAAGCAGTTACAAAACTTTTAAATATTGAAATAAATGTCGGAAGAACAGGCGCCATTACTCCGGTTGCGAATTTAGAACCGGTAAAACTTGCAGGTTCAACCGTTTCAAGAGCGACACTTCATAATGCCGATGAAATTAAAAGACTTGATATAAGAATTGGCGATTATGTTTGGGTGAAAAAAGCAGCAGAAATTATTCCCAAAATTATTAAAGTCGAACTTTCAAGAAGAACAGAAAATTTGCCTGAATTTATTTATCCTGAAGTTTGTCCTGTTTGCGGAAGTAAAATCGAAAAAGATGAAGCAGGAGTTATTCAATATTGCACAAATGAAAGGGGTTGCCCCGCACAATTAAAAGGTAAAATAAAATATTGGGCATCAAAAGACGGTGTTGATATTGACGGACTTGGTGATGCAGTTGTCGAGCAACTTTTTGACTTAGGATTTATTAATAATTATTCTGATTTATACTATTTAACAAAAGAACAACTTTTAAATTTAGATAAATTTGCAGATAAATCGGCGGATAATCTTTTAGCTTCTATTGAAAAAAGCAAAAATTCAGAGTTTTCATCATTTGTTAGTGCTTTAGGAATAAAATTTGTAGGCAAAGAAACAGCAGAATTATTAGCGAATAAATTTTCATCATTTGAAGAATTAAAGAATGCTAGTTTGGAAGAATTATCATCGGTTGAAGGTGTCGGAGATAAAATAGCGGTAAGTATTTTTGAATTTTTCAAAAATGATTATAATATGGAACTTGTAGAAAAATTATTTAATTCAGGCTTCAAAATTAAATATCCCGAAAATTTAGGCGAAGATGCACCTTTTAACGGTTTGACTTTTGTGTTTACGGGAACCTTAAGCAAAATTACAAGAAACGAGGCACAAAAACTTGCAAAATCATTAGGAGCAAATGTTACAAACTCTGTTTCAAAAAACACGGACTTTGTTGTTGCAGGTGAAGCAGCAGGTTCAAAATTAGACAAAGCCGAAAAATTAGGTGTTAAAATATTGAATGAAGATGAATTTTTTAGTATGGTAGAAGAAGGAAAACAAGGGAATTAAGATGAAAAAGAATTTCAGAGTTATAAAATTAGACGGATTAACAGGTTTATTTCTTGCAATAACGGCAGTTGTTATAGTTGTTGCAAGTGTAGTTTCTTTACCCGTTTACGGTATAAAATTTTTGTGGAATCATTTTTTGAACGGATATTTTGATGTTCAGACAATAAGACTTTCACAGGCATCATTATTATGGTTTGCAATTATTGCAATGATTTACGGATATTTTAAAAGTAAAATACATTTTAAATTCGTAAATGTTTCAAACTTTTCTGATGCACAAATGAATAATATGGATTACGAAAAATTTATAGAAAAAATTAAAGAGGAGCAAAAAGAAAATGAAAAAATTAATCATTAGTTTATTTGTTTTAACTTTATTAGCAAGTGCTACTTATGCTACAGTACCAACAACTTCACAAGGCAAAATAACTGCAAGTGCAAGTGAATTTAAATATATTGCTCCCGATACTGCAAATATCACTTTAACCGTTGAAACAACGGATAAAAATTCTCAAAAAGCAGTTGAATTAAACAATCAAAAAGTCAGCAGTTTAACTGAATTAATTAAAAAATCTTTAAACCAAAATGAATCAATAAAAACGACAAATTATAACATGCACCAAAAATATGAATATAACAGTATAACAAAGAAAGATGTTTTGGCAGGCTATACGGTTGTAAACAGCGTAACGGTAACATTAAAAGACACTAAAAAAGCAGGTCAAATTATTGATATCGCGATTAAAAACGGAGCAACAAACGTAAGCAATTTGAGTTTTACTTTGCAAAATACGGATAATGTTTGCAAAGAATTGACTGCAAAAGCCGTAGCAAAAGCAAAAGCGGAAGCAATGAATGTTCTTGCACCTTTAGGAAAAACAATTGACGGAGTTGCAAGCATTGATTATTCCTGCAGTTCAAGAACAAACGGACCTGTTTACAGAAATTATTCAATGATGAAAACTATGGCAACCGCAGACGGAGCATCTTCTAATGCTGTCAACGTTGAAGAAGGTGAATCAAGAGTTGATGCATCAGTAACTATCGTATTTACTATTAAATAAGGAATTAAAAAAGAATGAAAGCACTTGTATTTGATAAAGAATTAAATTTTGTTGAAGATTATAAAAAACCTGTTCCTCAAAAGAATGAAGCATTAATAAAAGTTACTTATGCAGGGATTTGCAATACTGATGTTGAAATAACAAAAGGCTATATGGGTTTTAAAGGTATTTGCGGACATGAATTTTTAGGAATTGTTGAAGATGTTAATGCCGAAAATAAATCTTTAATCGGAAAAAGAGTAACTGGCGAAATAAATTTAGGTTGCGGAAATTGTCCCGATTGCTTTAATAATATGCAAAGACATTGCCAAAACCGTCAAACATTAGGCATATTTAAAAAAGACGGTGCTTTCGCAGAATACGTTACGCTTCCATTGGAAAATATTGTTGAAATACCTGATAATGTCCCTGATGAAGATGCAATTTTAATTGAACCTTTAGCAGCGGCATTAGAAATTTTAGAACAGGTACACATTAAACCTGCAGATAAAATTGCAATTTTAGGCGACGGCAAGTTGGGATTATTAATTTCTTTAGTTCTTTCAACTACTCCTGCTGATGTTGTTACAATAGGCAAGCACGAAAACAAACTTGAAATTTTAAACAAACAAGGAATTAAAACAAAATTCTTACAAGATGCAAATGAACAAAAATATTATGATATTGTTGTTGATGCAACAGGTTCATCAACTGGTTTTGAAAAAGCGATTTCGCTGGTTAAACCGAGAGGAATTTTTGTTTTGAAAAGTACGGTTGCAGATAATAAGCCTTTAAATCTCGCTCCGATTGTTATTGATGAAATAACTGTTGTAGGTTCAAGATGCGGACAGTTTAGACCTGCTTTAAGACTTTTAGAAAAGAAAGTTTTTGACTTAAAACCATTGGTTTCAAAAGTTTTCGATTTTAATAATGCAAAAGAAGCATTTCAATATGCGCAGGAAAAAGGTGTATTAAAGGTTATTTTGAAGTTTTAGAGGAAAACATGTCTGAAACAATACAACGCTTGCCTGAGTGGTTAAAAAGAGGAATTATAGATTGCGAAAGTTCAAAAGAAGTAAGAAGTATCTTGAAAGAATACGGACTTAATACTGTTTGTGACGGAGCAAGATGCCCTAATAAAGCCGAATGTTTTGCTAAAAAAACCGCAACATTTATGATTTTAGGGAATAACTGCACAAGGAACTGTCGCTTTTGTGCGGTAAGTCATAACGGAGTTGATGAAGTTGATATTGAAGAACCTCAAAAAATTGCCAAAAGCATAAAAAAATTAAATCTTCATTACGCAGTTATTACTTCCGTTACAAGAGATGACCTTCCTGACGGAGGAGCAGAGCATTTTAAAAACACTATTTTAGAAATAAAAAAATTAAATCCTGATGCACGAGTAGAAGTTTTAACTCCTGATTTTAAAGGTATGGTTTCATCAATAGAAACCGTTGTTAATACTCCGCTTGATGTTTTTAATCATAATCTTGAAACGACAAAAAGACTTCATAAAACCATACGACCGATGGCAAATTATGAAAGGTCATTAGAGGTTATAAGAGTAGCAAAAGAAATAAATCCAAAACTAAAAACAAAAACAGGTTTGATGGTTGGATTAGGTGAAACACAGGAAGAATTAGAAGAAATTTTTGAAGATTTGGTAAAAATCAACTGTGATATAGTTACAATCGGTCAATACATAAGACCAACAATGAAAAACGCACCGGTTGTCAGATATTATGAGCCGAAAGAATTTGATGATTTAGCAACAATTGCAAAGAAAATCGGAATAAAATATACCTTTTTCGCACCTCTTGCAAGAAGTTCTTACAGAGCAAAAGAAGTTTTTGAATAAACTTTTACCAACCTCTTTTTTCTTTGACTTTAGCCCATTCTTCTGCCTCATACTGCAGTCTGTATGCGTAACTCGGGTCGGTTTGAGAGGCAAAATATCTAAAAACTTCATTTTTTGCTTCAGTGTCAAGCTCTAAATATGCATCATATAACATCTGTTCATCAACTGCCGTGTTTGGCTTACAATACAAATCATAGGTTTGCATAAAACTACCATAATCTCCTTTAAAAGTCAGAGTATTATGCTTAAAAGATTTTTTATTATACAAAACTTTAGCAGGTGTAATATTACTGATAGCATTAATTATCATATTAATTCTCCACATTATAACTACATTTATTCTAAAGTTTAAATATAAAATAATTTGCTATTTATATTCAAATTATTTTATTTCTTCATAAATATAGCCATAAAGTATTAGAAGTTATTGAACTTTTCGGGCATAAAAAAGAGCAAAAAATGATTTATTATAATAATAAATCCTCAACTCTTTTACATCCGGTTGCTACTCAATCGCTCCCCGATTTTCTTTATCGGGGTCTTTTTTGTGTCTGGGTAAAAACCACCCATCAGAATAACATTCATCAAAAAACTTTTGTTTTAATTCTATTCTGCGAGAAGTATCTTGCGAAGTATCAATTTTTTGAACAGGTGTATCATTTTCACGTACATACTTACCTTCATCGTTAAGAGTTTTTAATAACTGCACGGAAGGACTTGTATTATCAATATTATTTTTAGCAAAAACCTGCATTGAAAATACTAAACAAAATACAGAAATCAATAAAAATATTTTTTTCATAATTACTCTCCAATAATATTGTACACAAAAAAAATTATAATGTGCAATTATTTTACATAAAGTAAATGTATTAAAAGCATGTCAACATAAAAAAAGACTAACCGCTAAAAACGATTAGTCTTAATTCAAACATATATTCAACTAAAATTATTTTACTTGAATTCCGCTCCAAATAGCATCAGTAATAGATGCTGCTGCTTTTTTTTCAGCTTCTGCAGAAATATTTACATTGTTTGGAGTGAAAATAAATACACCTTCACCGATTTTTTGTTGATGTCCGTTCAATGCATAAGTAGAACCTGCTAAGAAATCAACTATTCTTTGTGAATCTTCATGACCTAAAAGTTCAAGATTCAATACAACTGTTTTTCTGTCAATTAAATTTTTAGCAATTTCTAATGATTCATCGAAAGTTTTTGGTGAAACAACCATAACTTCATAATTACGCGAATTAATAGGACGAACCGGTGCTAAACCTTTTGTTCTTGTAGGACGTACAACTTCTTCTTCCGTATCTAATGTATCTTCTTCCGGAAAATCTGTGTACATATCCTCTTCTTCATCAAACTGAAAAATGTTTTTAATTTGATCAACTAATCCTGACAACTCTTATCCTCCCATATTAAATTTATCTAAACAATCTCTGTCCCAATCTAATCATTGTAGAACCGTTAGCAACTGCGATTTTATAATCCGAACTCATCCCCATGGAAAGTTCATTTAGCTCTACCTGATATTTATGTTTTATATTATACATTAAATCATATAATTCTGTGAATACTTTTTTTAAAAATACATCATCTGATGTATGCGGTGCCATCGTCATGAGCCCAACTATTTTAATTCCATCAAGCATAGCAAGGCTTTCAAAGATTTCCTCAGTCTTTATTTTTGATGTTCCAAACTTACTTTTTTCTTCAGAAATGTTAACTTCTATTAAGACATTTTGAATAATTCCGATTTCTTTTGCGACATTTGAAATTTTTTGAGCCAATTCAAGAGAATCAACGGAATGAATATAATCAAATTTTCCTACAACTTTTCTTACTTTATTTGACTGTAAATGCCCTATAAAATGCCATATTGAATTTTTAACCATTTCATCAGGTAAATTCTCAAGTTTAGAGAGTGCATCCTGAACTTTATTTTCGCCAAAATCACGCAAGCCTGCATTATAGGCCTCAAGCATTTTATTTTCATCAACATATTTTGTAACGGCAATAATTCTTCCTTTATAATCAGGAATTGCTGCTCTTATTTCTTTTAAATTTTGCTCAACACTCGGCATTATAAACTATGACCTCAACATATCGGCAAAAACTTCAGACTCTGCAAGCCATTTTTCTTCTTCAACGGTAAAAGCGTGGCTCCAGAATTTTTCTATTGCATAAGTTTCACGCTCTTCTTTATGTAAAACGTGAACAACAACGTCGCCATAGTCAAGTAAATTCCAACGATTTTTTACATCTTTTTCATCACCGCATGGTTTTCTTTGAAAAATTTCTTTGACTTTCGCTCTTGCATGTTCACTTAAAGCCCTTACCTGTGTAGATGAATCACCGCTGCATATTACGAAATAATCCGCCAAAACAGAAACATTACCGATATTTAAAATTTTAATATCTCCGCCTTTTTTCTCATCCAATGCTCTCGCTATCGCACAGGCAAATTTATATGAACTTATATCTTCCATTATTCTCTTAACTCCCTTTATTAATTATATATCTGCCGTACAATGAGGACATTTTGTTGCTTTTATGTCAATAGTAGAAAAGCAACGGGGACAAGTTTTTGTTGTTACTTCTTCTTCTTTCTTGCAATCTTTTTCAACGGTTGCCCTTAATTTGTTAATCATTTTAACAAGTAAAAATACTGCAAAAGCAACAATTACAAAACTTATTAATGTATTAATAAACAAGCCGTAATTAATTGTAACGGCACCTGCATCCTGTGCTGCTGAAAGTGAAGGATATTTTACAAATTCACCGTTTGTCGGAATTGTAAAATATAAATTAGTAAAATCGACTTTACCCATTAACCAGCCTAAAGGTGGCATAATAATATCTTTTACGGCTGAATCAACAACTTTTCCAAAGGCTGCCCCGATAATTATACCGACAGCCATATCAATAACATTGCCACGAACCGCAAATGTTTTA
Organism: Candidatus Gastranaerophilales bacterium; assembly: GCA_024408745.1. GTDB lineage: Bacteria > Cyanobacteriota > Vampirovibrionia > Gastranaerophilales > JAILCC01 > JAILCC01. Next base: position 7,001 of record JAKSUS010000027.1, read on the forward strand.
AACTCATTCAAATTTTTCTTAATAAATCCTAACATCTCTAAGCTCCTTTTTTTGAATAATAACATAATTATATAAGGGGTGCAAATTAATAAAATAAGGCAATTATTCCAAGTAAAATGTTTTTATTAATACATAAGGGTAATTATGTAAGGGTAAAAGACATGGGAATTGAAAAACTTGTATTAAATGCAGGAAAATGTTTACTAAATCGGGCAGGAATTATGACCGGACGCCAAATGCTTGCAGCAACAACAAAAGTAGGCAGAGGAATAACAGAAGCAGCCTCTAAAGGTAATTTATCTGCAGAATTGGCAGGAAGTATTATTAAAAAAGCATTACCTAAAGGTGTAAAAGCCCCTGATTTTATAACTTTATCACTCAAAGAAGCAGACTATTGGACATTGCAAACAGGATTAATTGATGATATTTCTGTATTTAAAGAAACTATACGGATGGCAGGTGGTATGAATGCTGTTAATCCTAAAAATGCAAACAGTATTTTATATTTAAACCCGGCACTTCTAAATGGTAATTGTGTTGCACATGAATTTAGGCACCATTTAGATCAGCTGGCAACATTAAAAGGAAAGTTAACATCTTTGTTAAATAAATTTCTTGCAAAGTCAAAAAAACAACAATTAATTAGCAAAAGATTATCACCTATTGTTCAAAAAAAATATAATGAATTAGAAGTAATGATTGCATGTAAAGCAGGTATTCTGAACCCGACTGACACAAGAAAATTATTGTATCCACCAACTAAAATCGGATTATTGTGGCATCTTGGAGTATTCGAAAAAGATTTTGATACCTTTTTGCATGTTCAAGTAAATAATCTATTAACAGACGTTAGTCGTAAAGATAGTATTAAAATATTAAAATATCTTGTTAAACAAGCACAAAGCGAAAAGAATGCATATTTTTCAGGTGCAAAAATTACCAGAGCATTAGGACATATTAAAAAAGGGGAAAGTACTTATTCCGATATGTCAGCAGTATTCCATGATGAACTTGTAAAAGTATTAAAACAAATATTAAAAAAAGAACGGAAAGCTTATTATAAAAGTTTCTTAGGCTTTAAAACTCCTAAAACCAAAATAGTTCCGGCTGAATTAAAAACAAAAACAGAAACATCATTAAATCTTGGCGATTTTTTATCAAAAGCATCAGCCAAAAGAGTGAATGCAGCTACCAGCGGCGCTCCCTGTAAAAGCATTACAACTCTTGAAGAAGAACTAAAAAAACAACAAGCAACAATTAAAAAATTCGGGGAAGCATTTTTGGATGATGGTGGTGATGCAACGACAAAACCAATGGAAAAAATAATAGAAGAAGTCGAAATTGCTATGAAAGAAGCAAATGCCTCTTAAACTAATATCAAACCATATAATTAGCAACAAAAAACGAGGTTGCAAATTTGCAACCTCGTTTTCTTATTATAATTTATTAAATTAAACTGCTGTTTTGCACGCTTCAAGAGCTTCAATAAGAGTATTAACAACCGTTCTTTGTTGTTCTTCAGTAATTTCAGGGAACATCGGTAACGATAAAACTCTTGTTGTTTTTTCTTCTGTAACCGGTAAATCACCTAATTTACCGCCCAAATGAGTATGAACTTTTTGTAAGTGCAAAGGAACTGGATAATAAAGCATTGCACCTACACCATGTTCTTGCAAGTATTTATGAACTGCATCTCTGTTCGGGATTTCAATAGTGTATTGGTGATAAACACATTTTGTTCCTTCTAATTCTCTTGGGACAACAACATCTTTTACCCCTTTCAATAAATCGTTGTATCTGAGGGCATCTTCTTTACGTTTTTTATTCCATTCGTTAATGTAAGGGAATTTAACTCTCAAAATTGCTGCCTGAACTTCATCAAGTCTGCTGTTTACACCGATTTCGTCGTGATAATAGCGAACAGCTCCGCCGTGGTTTCTCAATGCTAACATTCTGTCAGCAAGAAAATCACTATTAGTAATTGCCATACCGCCATCACCAAAAGCACCTAAGTTTTTAGTCGGGAAGAAACTGAAACATCCAACATCACCGAATGTTCCGACTTTTTGTCCGTTAAGTTCAGCACCAATAGCTTGGCAACAATCTTCAATTACATATAAATTGTATTTTTTAGCAATTTTCATGATTTCAACCATATTTGCAGGTTGTCCGTATAAGTGAACAGGAATAATCGCTTTTGTTTTTGGTGTGATTTTCTTTTCTAATTCTTTATAATCCAAGTTAAAAGTATCTGGGTCAATATCCGCAAAGATTGGTTTTGCACCAACAATTCCGATAGCTTCCGTTGTAGCAACGAATGTAAAAGCTGTTGTAATAACTTCATCACCTGCACCGATATCCAAAGCTCTCAAAGCTAAGTGAAGTGCATCAGTACCTGAGTTTAATGCAACTGCTCTTTTAACATTGTTAAATGTTTGAAATTCTTCCTGCAAAGCCTTATTGTGTTTTCCACATATGTATTGACCTGATTTTAAAACTTCTAAAACTGTTTTCTCAACATCTTTTTGAATTTTTTCGTATTGTTTTGTTAAATCTAAAATTGGTATCATATTTCTCACTCCCTGTTTCCCACTACATATTTAATAATTTTATTTTACCACAAATTCTTTGGTCTTTATATATTCTTAACGTTTCGTAATTAATAAAAATTATTCCGCTAAACTGACAGTCTTTTTTTCCATTTCATTTAACGCATCAGTACCAACCATTTGTTCCAAAACAACTCTTTTCATAAGGAATTCCTGTCTTGCCTTGTATTGATTATCAAGCGCTTCCGTATAAAAAGTATTTGCAAGAATTACATGTGGAGAATTTTCAGCATTTAGTTTATCGTAAATTTCTTTTCTGCTGTCAGTTATTTTTATTGATAACTCATACTCTTTTAATGCGCTTTTATAAGCTAAATAATTGAGCAACAAGGTTTCTTGAAGTTCATCAATAGAACGCGCCAAAATAACCAAATCTGCATCATTTACCTTAGTCAAACGGCTGTTTGCAGTGTCATTAATCATTGTACCCATTAAGTTTGAACCGATTAAAGAACCTGCTGATAGTGCCGGATTAACAAATGCCTGTCCAACAAGAGGGGCAGCACTAATTATAGGTGCAAGGATTTTTTTAACGCCGGATTTATTTACTTCTTCCCCGTTAGGATTAGATAATTTCATAATAGCAAAATAAACAGTATCACTCTTTTGAACCGCGCTAACCCACAACAAACTTAACTCTTCAAGCATTTTAGAACGTTCTTCTGCAATTTCTGTCGTAACTTCATTAACAATAGATTTGGTTAAAGGATCTTGCTTAATATTGTTTTTAACAGTTGTAACTTTTTCTTGTGTTTGAACAACCGGCTCATCTTTTTTATTCTCTGTTAATGCAGCATTGGTTTCTTCCGTAATTTCTTTATTGCTTAATTTTTTAAAGAAAATAAATTTTTCTTCAGCAGTTTTTTCGTTCTCTTCTTTATAATTTGGATTTAAGAACGTCATAAAGGCAGTTTTTGTTTTGCTTGACAATTTCTTTGTAAAAGATTTTAGTGGTAAAAGCGACTATGAGAATTATTGC
>JAKSUS010000028.1 GCA_024408745.1 Candidatus Gastranaerophilales bacterium
CTCTTTCTGCTTGGATTAAGTTAATCATTTCTTCAACGATTTGAACGTTTGAACCTTCAATAAAACCTTGTTGAATTGTACCGAAACCGTCTTGTCCTGCAATACCTTCAAATGGTGTTCCTGAAGCTGATGTTTCTTTATAAAGGTTAGAACCGACTGATTGTAAACCTGCGGGGTTCAAAAATCTAACGGGTTGAATTGTACCTGTTTCGGTTAAAGTTGTATCAACACCGCTTCTTACGGAAACTTTTCCGTCAGGACTGATTGTTACATCAACGGCATCTTGAGGAATTGTAATAGCAGGTTGTAACAAATAACCGTCTGTTGTAACAATTTGACCGTTTGCATCAACTTTGAAGTTGCCGTCACGTGTATAAGCTAACGTACCATCTGAAAGTTGAACTTGGAAAAATCCGTCACCTTCAATAGCTAAATCGTATCTTCCGCCTGTTGCCTGAATTGTCCCGGAAGTATAGATTTTTTGAGTTGCTGATGATTTTGCACCTAAACCGATATTTACGCCGACCGGTTGAGTTGTACCTTGGTCTGTCATAGCACCGGGTGCTTTAATTGTTTGGCTTAATAATTCCTGAAATTCAGCACGGACTTTTTTATATCCTGCTGTGTTTACGTTCGCAACGTTGTTGGCAATGACATCTAAATTCATTTGTTGGGCAATCATGCCTGTTGCTGCTGTTGATAATGATCTTAACATTTTTTATTATTTCCTCCCAAAATTAATAGTTGTTATTAACCTACTGCCTTCCCGACCGTACTTGTTGCTTTCTGTAATGTGGTTGAATTTGCCTGCATTACATTGTTCATTGATTCGTAAGCTCGTTGAGCATTCATTGAATTTATTAAAGTTAATATGGAATTAGCATTTGACATTTCTAAAGCACCTTGTTGAATATTTACTTTTTTAACAAGTTTTGCCGGATTAGAAACTTCGTCCATTGAAACAAAACGATTTTCACCTAAATCCATAACTTTTGTTTTATCGTCAAAATCGTATAAATCAATTTTGCCGTATTGCTTTTCTTTATAGTAAATTTCACCGTTTTCTTTTATAACGACTTTATCAAAATCAATAAGTTTTTGTTTTTCACCGCTGTTATCATAAATATTAATTTTAACGATACCATTGTTATTCATTAAGATATTACCTTGAGTATCGGTAAAAGTACCGTCTTTTTGAATTTGCATTACACCGTTTCTTGTATAAGTATAAGTGCCGTCAGCCATTTTCATTTTGAAGAAGCCGTCACCGTTAATTGCAAAATCAAAATTTCTGCCTGTGTCTTTGATTAAACCTTGTGAAAAATCTATTGTGTAATCGGCAACTGCACAACCTTGGCTCAATGTTCCCAATTGTCCGTTTTCATCAAGATTGCCGTTTCTTCCTTGCATAGCGTTGATAACGCTATCTTGTATATTTTTAAATGATACTTTTGTTTGTTTAAATGCTGTTGTATTAGCGTTTGCAAGAGAGTGCGCAATATTGTCATTATATTCAAGAATGCTCATCATGCCTGCTTTTGCTGCTTCAATACCTCTTAACATTATTGCTCACCTCCATTCAGATTTGCTTCATTTGAAAGGACTTTTTTAACATAATTTTGAGTTTCTTTATACGGAGGAATTCCGCCATATCTGTCAACGGCACCGGGACCTGCATTATAAGCAGCAAGTGCCATTTCTTTGTTACCGTTATATTTAGAGAGTAAACTTTTCAAGTATTTAGAGCCGCCTTCAACGTTTTGTTGAGGATTATATGCATCAATAACGCCTAAACTTTCTGCTGTTTGTGGCATTAACTGCATTAAACCCATGGCTCCTGCGCTTGAACGTGCGTTGGGGTTAAAACCTGATTCGGTTTTTATAACTGCTTTTAATAAGTTTTCATCAATTCCGTTTTTAGATGCCTGTGCTTTAATTATGTCATCAAAATCGGGTAAAGCATCTGTTTTTGTTGAGGTCAAAGAAGAAAGGCTTGTGATTTCCGGCAATTTAACAAAATCAGCAGAAACATTTGTCGGTAAAGCCTCTGAACCTTGTTGATTATTATTTGTCATGGCATTATCGAGGGCTTTTTTAAATTCCATAGAAGTTTCTTGTTCTCTTTTATCAAGAACTGAAAATTGTCTTTCTATCTGATTATTTCTTCTTAGTGTAATGTCTAAGCTTGAAATTTGCATATAATTTTACCGTCTCGTTGTCCCCAATTACTAATAAATTACAATATTTAGGGGATTCAATCATCAACCTTTTGATGTAAAAGAAATAGACCATGTGGTCTATTTTTTATTTTTTTATGAAATTTCATACTAACGGTTGAATTTTTCAGGCATGGAAAAAAGTGAAAAGATGAAAAGTATGTAGTTTATATTAAGATATAATATACAATTTATTCAACATTAAAATCAAAATAAGTATCGGGATAAGGTTCATTTTTTAAAGTAAAATACCACCATTCAGAATCAATTCCCTGAAATCACGTCTGCTCCATTGTTTTTGCTTTTAATCTAATATAACCTTATTAAAACAGCTAAACTTGATAAAAAGCAAATAATTTGCCAAATTGAATATTTTTTTAATGTGTCATATTTTACCAAATACCCGATAACGAAAGGTAAAGCAATGAAAAAGAACATTAAAAATGCTAATAATATTTTATTTATAAATAAATTAATAATTCCAAAAATACCAAAACCTGTTATATACAAAGCCATAAAAATTGCCATTAAAACTCCGATACTTGCTTTATGTTTAGGATTAATATCTTTTTTAAACTCAAAAATATATCCTATAATTAAAATTGCAAGCATAATTATATTTATAAAAATTAAACTGATTAAAAATAATTTCATATTTTGGCAGACTCCTTTTCAAGAGTTTTGGCGGAAAATTTACTCAAAAATTTAATAACTTCATTCATTACAAATTCTTTTTCATTATCGTATAAAACCATATGATAACTGTCATTTAATTCTATATATCTTTTAATTTTTGATGAAATATTTTTCATAACGACATTTGCACTTTTTGTACTCGCAAGATTATCGTATTTAGAATGAATACATAAAACCGGACAAGTTACTTTTGATAAATTTTTTCTTACATTTTTAGATAAATCAAGTAAACCTTTAACACCGTTAAGAGGATAATTATCCATACCGACAGTTGTTTTAGCCATTAATTTGGCTAAACTTTTTCTTGTTAATTCATTTTTTATACCCAAACATTCATCTTCAGGGAAAGTATAATAATATCTTATAATTGTACTGAGTCCGAGCGGTATCAGGCATGAAGTCCATGGAATACAAAAACCGTCTAAAAATAATGTTGTTGAAAGGGCGGCAACACCTGTTAAATCTTTATTGTTTTCGGCTAAATAAATTCCCATTGCAGCACCTAAACACAACCCTGAAACAAAAAAAGTTTCATAATTCGGTCTTAATTTATCATATTTTTCCTGCGCAAATTCGCACCAGTCTTCCCAGGTAACGGTTTGAATTTCACTCAGCCTTTCGCCATGCCCGGGGAAAGAATAACAAAAAACATCATAACCTTGCTTGAAAAGAAAATTACCGTATTTTTTCATTTCAAACGGACTTCCCGTAAGTCCATGAAACAATAATACGGCTTTTTTCTCTCTTAAATCTTCTTCCTCAGTATGAAACAGTTCAAAATCAATTTTGCTGTCTGTTGTCACTAAGATAACCTCGTAAATAACTGATCAATAAGCGATAAAGCCATATCAATTTCTTCATAAGAAATTGTAACGGCAGGAACTAATGTTAATGAGTTATTATAATGACTTCCTGTATTTAAAATAATACCGCATTTTTTACCTTCATACATTAAATCGCCTTTGTAACCTTCTAACAAAATATCTTTGCAAAGTTTCGGATCGGGAGTATAACCGTCTTCGGTTACACATTCAATTCTTAATGCTAAGCCTAAACCGTCAACAGTACCGATACGTTTATGTTTCTTTTCTAATTGTTTTAAACCGTATAAGAAATATTTACCTTTTTCTGCAATTGATTTTTCAAAATCTTCTTCTTCAAAAGTACTCATAACTTCATAACCTGCTCTCATTCCGACAGGGTTATTGCAGAAGGTTGAGTGAGATCTGCCTGACGGCCATGTTTCGGGGTTAATAATTTCTTCTTTTGCCCACATACCTGCAAGAGGATTTAAGCCGTTAGTTAATGATTTACCGAAAGTAATAACATCAGGTGTAACGTCAAAATGTTCTATTGACCATAATTTACCTGTTCTGTAAAATCCCATTTGAATTTCATCAGCAACAAATAAAACACCAAAATCATCCAAAACTTTCTTTAATTCTTTAAAATATCCTTTAGGTGGAACAATATATCCGCCTGAACCTTGAACAGGTTCAACAAAGAAAGCTGCACATTCTGATTGATGAGTTGCTTTGTTGTGTAAACCAGAGCAATTATCTTCAAATTCGCGTCTTAATTGTTTAACACAATAATGATCACAACTATCACAGTGTTGGCCATATGGACATCTGTAACAATATGGATACGGAACGAAATGAGCTTGATCTCCAAAATGACCAAATGGTTCTCTGTAACGATATCCTGCTGTCATGCAAGCTGCACCTGCTGTACGCCCATGATAAGCACCGAAGAATGAAAACATTCTTTGTTTTCCTGTATAATTTCTAACAAGTTTCAAAGCATCTTCAGTAGCTTGTGAACCGCCAACGTTAAATTGAACTCTGCCTTTTTCGCCAAATCTTTTTATATTTGCTTTTGCAATTTTTTCTGAAAGTAATGATTTATAATCAAATAAAAAGGTTGAAGAAATTTGAGGTAATGTATCAATTTGATCAACAACCGCATCTCTGATACGTTTATTTTTATATCCTAAGTTGCATGATGCAAACCACATTTGCAAATCTAAGTATTTTGTATCTTCTGAGTCATACATAAATACACCTTCACAATCTCTGAATACTTTTGGTGTACCATGTGCGAAAACTTTATCACCATAAGAACAATACTCACTGCCAATACTCACGATTTCTTCATCGGTTAAACCTTGTTTTTCGTTTAATAATGTGCTCATTTTCTAATTCCTGTATTAAATTATAAAATTACCTTTTCTTATTAAAACACAAAAAAATTTTTTTTGCTATTTTGTTAAAAGCTTACTTAAATATTTAAGACACATCATATCATTACAGACAACCAAATAATATTAATAAGTCTTATTTTCCATAAATCACGAATTTGAAAAGTTTGCATTAATTATGAATATACACATTTATCATATTCAAATAATTTGTTTTATGTAATTTGCCATATAACAATTCTGTTACGAAACTTAACATTTTGCTTTGATAAACTTATTTAAAAAAATTGTTTTTGATAATATATTTATTAGTTAGAAACAGAGTCAAATAATGCAGAGAGAAACTAAAACACATGAAATTACAGTTGACGTTGTAATTTTCACAATTAAAAAAGGTAAGCTTCAGGTTTTGCTTGTTCAGAGAAGCAAAGAACCTTTTATTAACAAATGGGCAATTCCCGGTGGTTTTATCAGATTATCGGAGAATTTAGACGAAGCTGCAAAAAGACTTTTATACGAAAAATCTAACTTGAAAGATGTTTATCTTGAACAAATTTATACCTTCGGCGATCCTTTGAGATACCCTAATTCAAGGGTTATTACTGTTGCATATTTTGCACTTATCCGATCTGAAAATCTTGTTTTGAAATTTGATAAGAGTACGGATAATATTAAAGATGTCAGTTGGCATAGTGTTTATGATTTGCCTTCTTTGGCATTTGACCACCAAACAATTATTGAATATGCCGCTCAAAAACTTCGTGCAGATTTAGACCATTCTTCAACCGCATTTCAGTTATTGCCTCAAAAATTCACTCTTACCGAATTGCAAAATGCTTACGAAATTATTTTAAATACAACAATGGATAAACGTAATTTCAGAAAGAAAATGTTATCTTTAGATATTCTTACGGAACTTGACGAATATTCAAAAACCCAGTCAAAACGTCCTGCAAGATTATATTGTTTTAATGAACAATCATCAATTTGTAAATCATAAATTGCATAAAAAAAAGAGGCTTTTAAAATGCCTCTTTTAATTAACTTCCTTAAAATCTTCCCAATTTTTGGTTTATAAAATTTTGAATTATTCGTTTCTTATATTTTAATAAAAAATTTATTTAAAACCAAATTGCTCTTTGTTTTTCTTTAAAAAATAAAAAAAATAAAAAAACATAAAATTATATATAAAAAATATATACTTTGTATTTTTTGATTATATCCGATATGTATAAAATTTGCAGAAAAACTAATTGTAACAATTTTGTAACATTAAACAATTAATATAATAATTTAGCGCAATAAATATAATTTACAAATTTGCTAAATAAGTAAAGACATCTTTATTTTGTTCCCACAATTCATCATCTGAAAGATTTTTTGATACTTCTAATGTTATTGTTGGAATATTTCTCTCGATACCACAATAAGTTCCGAATGAACCCGGAGTCGGATAACCTATATCAGCCTGAACAGGATAGCTGGTTATTTTTGAAATGTCGTTTGCTATATCAAGTGCATCACCATCAAAATTAACTATTTCAAATGGCGCATGAATACTTAATATCGCATCAAATTTATATTTTTCTATTATATTTACAAGAAATTTTGTTTCTAATTCACTTGATTTGGAAGCTCCCGAAGTTGTTCCATCATCAAAAGTTGTTACTTCATAGTTTTTTGTCGGAAAATTTCTGTTTAAATCAACGTTATTAGCATTTCCTCTGCTACATATACTTTTACCGTCAGGATTTAAGCAAGGAATAAAAAATAAATTGTTTTTAAATTCAAGGTTATAATTCATAATCTGAATAATAAATTTCGTTATTAAAAAATCACCCTGAGGTTCTTCTCCATGCATAACACCTAAAAATAATATGTTCTTTGCATTTACTTCTTTTGACTTATGAGAAAGAAATAAAACCTCGTTATTATTTAAAGTATTGATTCTTTCTTCAATATTAATAACTACATCAGTTGACATTATTAATCGCTTTCAATCCAGTTTTTAATTTGAAGTGCGACTTCATCTTCATCATCTTCAACTGTTTGCTTAATTTCTTCAACAAGTTGATTTGTTGCAGGAATTGCAGGTTGAGGTGTTGCTGCGACTGCAGGAGGTGCTTGTCTTATTGTATTTAATGATTGTTGAAGTTGATCTTGTTGAGCCAATAATATTTGTGCTCTTTGATTAACTTCTTCAAGTTTATTTTCTTGTTGATTTGCAAGGTTTTTAAGAGTTTGTATTTTTTCTTCCTGAGTTGCTGCTGCAAGTGAAACTCTTTTTGAAAGTAAGAACCAACCTACAAAAATTAAAATTAATAATACAACTGCCATTGTCCACCATGGGTTTCCGCTTCCTTCAGGTGTCGGGAGTTTAATATCTTTATCACCGGCTAAAGCAGGACGAGCAGCATCTGCAAAAATTATTGAAACATTTTCTGCGCTAACTTTCGGGCTTGCTGCTGTTGCAATTAACTGTTTTAAATCATCAATAGAAATCATTTCCGGAATAGAATTGTTTTCAATTGTTACTGCAATTGAAATATCTTCAATCATGCCGGGTTTTAAATATTCTGAAACTTGAGTTTTTGTTGAACCGTATTGTTTTTCCGATGCGGTTCTTGAATAACTTCTGTTTTGGCTTGTATTTGCTGATTGAGGTAAACCGCTCGGCAAATATAAACTTACCGCATTAGTAACTTGTCCGTTTTCATTATTTTTATCGCCTAAATTTTCGTTAAATTCTTGTTCATTCAAAACAACATTTCTTTCAGGGTCATAAATTACGCTGCTTCTTTCCATCGGTACCTGTCTTAGATAAGTACTAACAGTAACAACGTAATTACCTTTACCCAACAATTTATCTAACTGAGCCTGAACTTTTGATTTCATATATTCATCATTTTCTTCAATTTTTTCCAAGTCACCGTCATTAGCGGCAGCCATACTTGAATAAACATTACCGTTTGTGTCCGTTATAGAAATATTATTTAATTCCAAACCTGAAACACTTCCTAATAAAAGGTTTGTAATTGCTCTTACTTTATCTTTTGAAAGTTTCTCACCAACAGGCATAACAAGTTGAACTGTTGCGGTTTTAGGTTTTTGCATTGAAGTAAATATTTGTTGATCGGGAATTGAAATAAATACTGACGCATTTTCAATAGGATCAATTTTTCTTATTAATCTTGATAATTCACCGTTTATTGCTCTTGCGAGTCTTATCTTTTTATCATCTTTTGTTGAAGTAAAATCGCCTTTATCAAAAACTTCCAAACCGACATTTGCATCAGCAAGACCGCTTTCAACAATCAATAACAAGGCTTGGTCACGTTGTTTTAAAGTTGATTTATCTTTTAATGTTAAAGTTACTTTTGAACCTGAGGATAATCTTTTTGTTTGGATTTTATGTTTAGCAAGTAATGCTTCAATTTCAAGAATTTTACCTAAATTATCAGATGTTACAAGTTCAACAACACCTTCAATTTTTTTATCTTCATCAGGATCAATTGTTTTTTCATTTGAACCGACTTGAGGTCTTGAAAAACCTATAATAATAAATATTATTATCAACAGAACAACTCCGCCGATAATACTAAATAATAATGTTTTATTTTGTAATAATTTTTGAAAATCCATTTTCTTAATTATCCTATTTTACAAAGTAACCTTATATTATTCTACACCTGAATTTGAGAAATCTTCTCATACGCTTGGACGACTTTTGTTGTAATTTGAGTTGCAATTGTTACGCTCAATTCAGCTTTATTGATAGCAGTAATAACATCATGGATATCTGCACCGTTGCCGGTAAGCATATCCTGTATTGCTTTATCAGGTGCATTTGCTGTTTCATTAAGGTTTTTTGTCATATCAATCATTGTTTGAGAAAAACTTGAAATTTTATCATCCGCATTAATATTTTCCATTCTCATCGGCGGAAGATTTGAATTAAGTTTTGAATTTTCAATTGAACTGATTAAATTTAATCTCGGGAACTGTTTATCCATTTATAATCTCCTTTATTACAAGTAATTTTTCAAAATGTTTCTTACATAATTTTGTGTTTCTTTAAAGGGAGGAACACCGTTATATTTATTAACCGCATTAGGTCCTGCGTTGTAAGCAGCCAATGCTAAAATTTTATTTCCGTTAAATCTGTCCAATAAGCCTTTTAAATATTTGACTCCGCCTTCAATATTTTGAGAAGGATTAAAAGCATTTGTTATGCCCATTGATTTTGCAGTTGCAGGCATAAGTTGCATCAAACCCTGAGCACCTGTTTTTGAAATTGCATTTTGATTAAAACCTGATTCCTGCTGAATTAAAGCCATAACTAATCTCGGATCAACGTTATGTTTTTCGCAACTTTGAGTAACCAATCTTTGAATTTCAACTTTTGAAGCACTCATCGGTTCTTGAACCTGGTATTTAAAATCGGTAGGAGGAACAACTTTTAAAACATCAGAAAAGCTTTGCGCAGGTTGAGTAACGCTTTCTGCTGCTTTTGTTTTTTGTTCAATCATTACTTCAAGTTCGGCAGCACGTTTCATCGCTGACATTTGAGAACTTGAATTTATTAAATTTTGAATATTTGTACTGAACATTTATTATTTTCCTTCTTCCTTTTTAAATTTTTATTGTTGGGCAAGTATGCCCAACCTACACCTTAGTGCCTTAGTATCTTAATGCCTTACTGCCTTAATTAACCTTTACCCATATCAACGGCTCTGTTTGCCATTGTTTTGGTAATATTTACAATCGCCATACTTGCTTCAAAAGCGCGGGCAGTCATTTGTGCATCAGCCATATCCACTAACGGATCAACATTAGATGCGTGAATATAACCGTTTGGATCTGCATCAGGATGTCCCGGTTTGTAGATTAAATCACCCGGAGTTGTATCTTCAACAACACCGTTAAATACAACACCGCCACCGGTAAAAGGTACCGTTCCGCTTTGGAAAACGCTGTCTTTCATATAACTCATAAGACCTGCAAATGATATATCGTCCTGAGAAATCAAAACAGGAATTTTTCTTACATAGTTAGGAGTATCAAGGTTTGCAATGTTTTTTGCATGAATATCCATTCTTTTTGCATGGGCATTCATCCCTTGAGCACCTATGTTGTATGAATTAATTAAACCCATAATTCACCTACTTTCCTACGTTTGCTACTGATTTCATTTGAGTAATAACACTTGACATTTGTCTTGTCGCAACTGCATAAAACATTGCGTTTTTCTGCATTTCAACCAGTTCCTGCTTTAAATCAACCTGACCGTCTTCCTGTAAGAAAAACGGATTAGGTCCTATTTTTTCCGATAATTCTGTTTCCAATGGTGCGTTTGCCGTTGATAAAATCTGGCTAAAACTTACGTCCTTTCTCACATAACCGGGAGTATTAGCATTTGTAACGTTTGCTGCATTTACTT
>JAKSUS010000029.1 GCA_024408745.1 Candidatus Gastranaerophilales bacterium
AACAAACTCTTGAAACAGTTATTGCTGATGAAAATGTTGATATGATTATGGTTATCTATTTACCGTTCTTAGGGTTGAAAGATATTGATGTTGCAAAAGCAGTTATGGAAATCAAAGCAAAATATCCTCAAAAACCTGTTATCGGTGTATTTATGACTAAAAACGAATTCTTCTCAAAACTTTCTGATATGGAAGTTAATATGCCGTTCTTTATGTATGCTGAAGAAGCTGCAGACGGATTTAACAGATTAAATCAACAAAGACTTTGGATGGAACAACCTGAAGGTAAAATCCCTTGCTACGATGTTGACAGAGAAAAAGTTAAACAAATAATCAAAAAATCATTGGCAGAAGGTCGTGATCAATTAACTACATTAGAAAGTATTGATGTTCTTCAAGCATATGGTATCAGAGCTTGCAAATACGGTTTAGCTACAAATGAAGAAGAAGTTGCTGAATTAGGTAACTCTATCGGATATCCTGTTGTTATGAAAATGACTTCAAAAACAACTTCTCACAAAACTGATGTTGGCGGTGTAAGAATTAACATCCAATCAGAAGAACAATTAAGAGCCGAATACAAAGACTTAATTGCAAAACTTACTGAAAAAGGACTTTTAGAAGGTCTTGAAGGTGTTATCATTCAAGAAATGGTTAAAGGTAACAGAGAAATGGTTTGCGGTATCGCAACTGATCCTCAATACGGTCCGATGATGATGTTCGGTCTTGGCGGTGTATTCGTAGAAGCTCTTAAAGACGTAACATTCAGAATTGCTCCTTTAACTGATCTTGACGCAAAAGCAATGGTTAAATCAGTTAAAGCATACAAATTGTTACAAGGTGCAAGAGGAACAACTCCTGCTCAAATGGAACAAATTGAAGAAACTTTACTTCGCTTATCACAACTTGTTAATGACTTCAAATTCATTGATGAATTGGATATTAACCCACTTCTTATCTCTGAAAAAACAGGTGAAGGCATTGCAGTTGACGGTCGTATCAAAGTAAGAATGGAAGAAGCAAAGAAAGCTCTTGAATGTGCTTGCGCAGGTTGTACTTGCTGCTAAGACCAAAACTAAATTAAAACAAAAACGACTAAACTCAAAATAAGTTTAGTCGTTTTTTATGAATTAAAATTTATACTAATTTTCTGTGTTGTTTTTTCTTTTCTTTAAATTGATTTTAATTCCTAAAATAGTCATAATTTTGTTACCATTACTGTTTTTTATTGAAAATACAGTTTCGCAAAAAGAAAGTTTATTTAATGTTCTTCTATATAATTTCATTGGATTTTTAACAATTAATTTTATATTATCAAGTTGTTCCTGAGAAAAATATTCACTTGAAAACTCTCCATTTTTATATGGGACTTTAAATTGTTCTGAGCATAATTTTAAGAATTTGGCTTTAAATTTATCATCTATACGATAATAATGTGCATAATAATCCCAATATTCATGTAATCTTCGTTGATTGTTAGCAAATGCTTTTAGTTCAGAATTATTTTCAAATAATTTATTTACTTCTTCATATTCAGGGAAAATAATATAAGCCTTATTTTTTGACTTAACCGATGAATTATCATTATCTTTTCTGTAATGAATATAAGCATCAGGAACAATTACAAAATTCTCAGCCAATCCAAATATTTTATAAGTAAAAGATAAATCCTGATAACTTGCACCCGGGGTTTCCAAAAATTTAATATTATTTTTTTCTATAAATTCTCTTTTATATATTGCACTCCATATAGAACCCTGAACCATAAAAATTTCAGGTGCGGTTTTAAAACTAAGAAGATTATTACATTCAAATCGCGAAGTAAAATCTTGTTTAGTTGAATTATTATCAGCAGTATAATAATTATACCAATCTGATTTAACTACATCAGCATTAAATTGTTTCGCAGTATTATAAAGATTTTCAAACATATTAAGTTCTGCAAAATCATCTGATTCAACAATTCCTATGTATTCACCTGTTGCTTTTGAAAAGCCTGTATTCATTGAGTTTCCGTAACCGGTATTTTTTTTATGAATAACTTTAACTCTTGTATCATTAGCAGCATAATTATCTAAAATTTCACCTGATGAATCAGTACTGCCATCATCAACGCAAATAATTTCAATGTCTTGTAATGTTTGGTTGATTATACTATCTATACATTCTTTTAAATACTTTTCAACATTATAAACCGGAACTACTATACTAATTTTAGGCATTAATTCTTCCTCTATTTGTTAATTAATATGTAATGTACATATTGTAACACAAATTAAATATTAATTATTTAATTATTTCTGACTTGCGCATCAACAGGTAAATGACTATTAGCTTTTTCTTGCAATTTGTTGTAATTATCATAAATTCTTTGTTTTAATTCAGACGAACTTACGCCTTTACCATAAGGGAAATATACAACCTGAACGCCTAATTCTTTTAAATAATCATATTTGCCAACCCAATCATCACCAACTACAAAAACATCAAAATTTAATTTTTTGACCTTATCTGTATGATCTAAAGAGTGTTGAGGAATAACAATATCAGGACCTTTAATCGCTTTCATCAATGCTATTCGTTCTTCAAAAGGAATAATCGGCTCTGATTTATAACTTGCAACAAGTTCATCTGTATTTACGCCGACAATTAAAATATCACCTAATGCGCGCGCATATTCAATCATTTTCAAATGATTAATATGCAACATATCAAATGTTCCTGCTGTATAAACAACTGTTTTATTTCCTATCATAACTTAACTCCTTTGATTTTACTTCATTTATGGAAAGCTTTAATTTATCAATTAATTCATCAATATCTTCAATAGTTGTATTTCCTATATGGCTTACTCTTAATAAGTTTTTGGCTAAATCACCGCCACAAGGATTAACAAAAATTCTGTATTTATTTTTTAAAACCTGTATAACTTCATAAGCATCAACATCATCAAAATACAATGGAGTAAGCGCATTTGATAATGGATAATCGACAACAGTCCAATATTATTTTCTTTTGCTTTCCGTCTGAAATAATCGCATTTCGCTTTTACTGCTTTTAACCTTGCATCTTTTCCGCCTTCTTTGTCAATTAAATTGAGCATATCTTCTAATTCATACATCACTAATACGGGTGGAGTATAAGGAGTTTGTCCTCTTGGTATGTTTTTAAGATAATCTTTAAAATCAAAATATTTTGTTTGTAGAAGAGGCATATTTTCTATTTTTTCTAACATTCTTTTGCTAAATGAAACAAACGACATTCCGGGGGATAAACATAAACCCTTTTGAGAACTGATAATTGTTAAATCAATTTCGAATTTTTCCATATCATAATCGTCTGCTAAAAATGTAGAGATAGCATCAACGACAAACATCATATTATTTTTTTTACAAAAGTCTGAAAGCATTTTTACATCATATAGTTGACCTGTTTGAGTTTCGTGCAAATTTACAAACAACATTGTGTAATTTTGATTTTCAAAAGGTTTTAAATGTTCATAAGTTAATGTTTCATTCCAATTCAAATTAACGGAATTATAATTTTTGTTATGATAATTCAAAAGTTCGCAAAATCTTTTACCGAAAGCACCGCCATTAATAACCAAAACTTTATCATTCTCGCTGACACAATTTTCAACAGTTGCTTCCATTGCCGCAGTTCCGCTTGCCGCTAAATATATTAAAGAATTTGGTTTGCTATTTCCAAGCAATTTTGATAATCTGCTAAGCGAATTTTTAACAATTTCAGAAAATTCATCAGTTCTAAAATGCACAAAACCGTTTAATCGCACTTCCTTAGTGCTTTGATACATTTCAACAGGTCCTATCGTAAAAAGTTTATTATTCATTGCTTAAGAAATATCAGTAAATATCAATATGCATAAAATAGCATAAAAATCAGTTACTTGCAATAATTTAAGCACAATAAATTATATAATTTTTCTTAAAATTCCGTTGTTATCTTTTAACAGTTTTCGTGCTGTTTCAATATCGATATTCTTTAAAATTGAAACTATTGAAGTTTTAACTTCATAATTTGTTTTTTGTAAAATTTCTTTTGCCCTATTTTCATCAACATTAGCAATTTCAGAAACAAAACGCACTGCTCTGTCTTTTAGTTTAACATTTGTAGGTTGAACATCAACCATAAAATTCTTATAAGTTTTACCAATTTTTACCATTGTTCCGGTTGAAAGCATATTTAAAACAAGTTTTTGTGCCGTGCCTGCTTTTAACCTGCTTGAACCTGTTATTGCTTCCTGACCTACAATGGGACAAATTGTAATATCCGCTATCTCTTTAATTTTTGCCTGCGGATTGCAGGTTATCGCAACTGTTGAAATATTTTTTGCTTTTGCTTCTTCCAAAACGGAAATGAGCCATTTAGGATTACCACTTGCCGAAATTCCCACAACAACATCATTTTTTTCAACTTTGGCATTTTGAAAATCAATTTTGCCTTGTTCGTAATTGTCTTCTGCGCCTTCAATTGCATTTCTTAAAGCAATATCACCACCTGCAATATAACCTCTTACGATATCCTGCGAAACACCAAAAGTGGGAGGACATTCGGAAGCATCAAGAACACCTAATCTTCCGCTTGTTCCTGCACCAAAATACAACAAATGCCCGTCTGATAATATTTTAGAAGAGATTAAATCTATTGCTTTTGCTATATTTTCTTTTTCAAGTTCAATAGCAGCAGCAACTTTTTTATCTTCATTATTAATCATTTCAACCATTTCTAAAGTTGAAGAAATATCAATATTAACCGTATCAGGATTAGATTGTTCAGTTAAAATTACTTTATTCAAAATAACAACCCCTAACATTTAGTTTCAACGGGAATATTTTCTTTATGGCTTTCCTGTGCCAAACCATGAGAAGTTTTTCCCCATTTCATATCACGTTTGCCAAAAAGCACTTTAAATACGATAAGAGTAACTAACGGTGTCCATAAAAACATCATATACAAACTTGTTTCTATTGACTGTTTAATTGCCTGAAACAATGATACTTTATCATATTTTCTGAGTGAAAAAACAATTCCCAAAAACATAAATATACCGATTCCAAGAGCAACCGATAATGTTGAAATGAGTTGATTATCATCACTTTTTATAAAATAGAAACTTTGCAAACATAATTGGAATAATAATATAACCGGAACTATAAATTCAAGCAAAAAAGCAATCATATCAAAGCCGACACGCAAACTTATAATATCTGATGTTACAATTTCAAAGAAATAGTCCAAATATCTTCTTAAACTGCCTTCAACCCAACGACGACGTTGCTTTAAAAGAGGTATAAAACTAATAATTGCTTCTTCATAAACTTCAGCCTGCGGACAAAATCTTACACCCCATGCATTAAGATGTAATTTTGTTGAAAGGTCTAAATCATCGGTAATTGTATTATTTGTCCAACCGCCGACTTCATCTAAAGCCGATCTCTTAACAAGAAAACCGTTCCCCCTGAGTTCAACTGCTCCGTTAATACTGTCTCTGCTTAATTGAAAATGTGAGTCCAAAGTATATTCGTTGTTTTGGCATCTTGTTAATAAATTCACATCTTTATTATTTATGATTTTTCTTGCCTGAACCGCACCAACATCTTCCGGCGCAAGATAAGGCAATAAGGTTTTCAAAAAGTCATTGTGAACTTTTGCATCTGCATCAAAAACACAAATAACTTCTTTATCGGAAAGTTTCAACGCATCATTTAAAACTGCTGATTTTCCGGGAAAAGCATCTTTATCTCTTATTAAAACTTTTAATTTACCGTCATATTTTTCTTCTAAATCCAATAAAACCTGAGCGGTATTATCAGTACTTCTGTCATCAATAACCATAACTTCGAAATCGTTATAATCAAGTGCCATAACATTTTCAATCGTTTGAGCAATAACGGTTTCTTCATTATGTGCAGGTATCATAATGCACACACTCGGTTCATAATTGTAGTTTAAGCGTTGAGGACGTTTTTTCCTTTTTCTGCTTTGGTGAGTAAAAGAAAGTTCTAACATGATTGTATAAACAACCATCAAAAATACAACGATAAATAGTTTATCTACAGGTACAACTAAATGGATAAAAGCTAATAGTAAGCCTATGATTATCATTATTGTCGCTAAAACTATTCTATCTCTCATTAATCATACCTCAATTGTTATAACACTATTTTACATCAAGAAAATAAATTGTAACCATTTAAAGAAATATTTTTATTAAATTTTTTACAAAAATTTTTATCGGCAATTATTTATAAAAAATATATTTTATTAAAATACCCTAAGAAAAGTATGTAAGCATGTTAAAAAAGTTGTAAAATTTATTTTATGGAAAATGAATGCGCACAATTAAATGATGAAAATTTAAAGTTAATCGGTCTTGAACTAATGTTTTGCACACCTGAAAAATGCAATAACGAGAACGGATTGACAGCGATAGAACTTGCCCGAAAATTGAATATCCCAACCGAAACAGTAAAAAAGAAATTAAAAATTTTATTTGATAAAAAAATTATAAGAGTAACGGGAATTAATCCAAAATACTGGAAATTTGATGATTTTCAGTTCCAAAAAATGGATGAAAATGATGAAGTTTATAAATTACTTTGCAATTTTGAAAATGTTGATTTCAGTCAGTATTTCGAGTATTAAAATTTTATGCTATAATAATTAAAGCATAGATTAGCGGTTGGTTATATGGAAAAAATTATTCCAAGAGAAGTAAAAGAAGAACCAAAAGATATAAAATATGAATGTTTTAGAGCTATAAAAACATTTTTAATAATTTTAATTGTTTTTTGCATTGCTGCTTTTGTGAAGAAACAATATTTTAATATGCTTGAAAACAGCCGATTTGTTAAATTTTACCCTGCAAATACTTTGTTTTATATAGATTAAAAAAAAGAAAAGAATTTCAATAAAATCAATTTACACAAGAACTATGAAAAATTAAGTTACGGTATCTTTAAAGACAACAGAGGCAACGAAAAGTTTTTAATTGTTGCATCAACAGATGAAGAAGATACTCCGATTATTGATAAAAAAAGATATTCTCAATTTACGAAACATAAACACGTTTTTATTTCCGACAGTACAAGTGAACTTGAAGATTTGCATGAAAGATTAAAATTAAACCGACACGATTATTTATCAAATGCGAATATCAAAAAAACCTTGAAAACTCTTGATAAAAACAGAACAAATACAATCATTATAAGTGATGCAAATTATATAAAATTGCCGATTTCTGATGATGTAAAATCAGGCTTGAATAAAATTTTTGACAATGTAGTTATTGAAGTTTTTGAAGATGACGATGAAATTGAATTTAAAGGTGAAATTAATTTTAAAAACAATATCGCAGGATTTTTGACGAACATCAAACAACTTAACGGTTGCCTGAATGACAGAAAAATAAAAATCAGTAATTTTAAAGCCAATGATGTTTCAATGATTGTCGGAGTAAAAGATTTTGATTTATGGACGCAAGCTCTTGTTAAAATTACTCAAAATATTACCAATAATCAATACAGCAACACATTTAACCTTATTCAAAACGGTTTTAATTCTAATGTTGAAGAAGATATTGTTAACAATTTTAACGGCAACGCTGTTTTTTATCTTTTCAATGACAAAAGAGAAATGCACCCGATGTTATCAATTGAGGCGCAAGAAGACTTATCAAAACAAGTTCAAAAATATTTTACATTTCTGCAACTTCCGAACAATTTAAAACTTACGGAAAAAGAAATTAACAAAAAAACTTTAAACATTTTAAAAAGCAAATTTTACCCTTACAATTTAGTTTTCGGAGCGGTTGATGACAATTGGTTTTTGTTAGGTCATCAGCATATTATTGAACAGTATATTGAATATAAAAATAATGATTTTAAATACAAAGATAACGATTTTTATTTCTATTCAAATATCAGAAAATCACCTGCCTTGAGAAAGAGAGATTGTGTTTTGAGAAAATACAGAGATATAGAAGTTGAAGTTTCACTAACTCCAACATTAAATTTCCAAGGCGAAATAAATCGTTAAAAACTATCTTATTCTTTGCTCTGTTGTCTTATCAAATAAAAATGCTTTGTTGATATCAAACGGAAGATTAATCGATTTGTTTTCTTCTATTTCAAACTCCTGCGGAAGTTTTGCACAGAATTTTTTATCTTCAAAAGAAAAATGAACAAGTTTTTCATTTCCTAATAATTCAATTAAAGTCGGAGTTATTTCTATTGAAGTGCTTGAATTATTTGTGAAAAATTCGGGTCTTACCGCAAAAACGACTTCTTTATTAATTAAATTATTTTTCTGAACAAGATTTTTCATACTTTCGCTTAAACTGACTTTTTGAGAATATATTTCAATTTCATTTTCGTTTAAAACTTTTGCATTAAAGAAATTCATAGCAGGTGAACCGACAAAACCTGCGGTGAAAATGTTATCGGGATCGGAATAAACTTCTTGCGGAGTTCCGATTTGCTGAACATAACCTTTATTTAAAATTACAATTCTGTCGCCCATTGTTAAGGCTTCGACCTGATCATGTGTTACATAAACAAAGGTTGTTGAAATTCTTTTATGCAACTTTTTAATTTCACTTCTCATCTGGACACGAAGTTTTGCATCTAAATTTGAAAGAGGTTCATCCATCAAAAAGACCTTTGGTTCTCTGACCATAGCACGTCCTAAGGCAACTCTTTGACGCTGACCGCCTGAAAGTTGTTTAGGCTTTTTATCTAAATAGTCTGTTAAATCAAGAATTTTTGCGGCTTCCAAAACTCTTTTTTCAATTTCGTCTTTTTTAAATTTTCTCATTTTCAAACCAAAAGCCATATTTTCTTTGATTGTCATATGGGGATAAAGTGCGTAATTTTGAAAAACCATTGCAATATCTCTGTCTTTCGGGTGAACATCATTAACAACTTCATCACCGATAAAAAGTTCACCGCTTGAAATACTTTCTAATCCTGCAATCATTCTCAAAATTGTTGATTTTCCGCAACCTGACGGACCTACCAAAACCAAAAACTCTTTATCTCTTATTTCAAGATTCAAGTTATCAACAGTTTTTGTTTTATTGCTTTCGTAGATTTTATCAACATTTTTAAATTCGACTTTAGCCATTAAAACCTCTCTTATTTTTAAATTCTTACACTTTAAAACCTATTGGTTTTGCTTCTTTCGGTTGCTCAATAAGATTATTCAGAACATTAATAATTTGTGCTATTGTTTCTTCATGTTCATCTAATCTTTTATCCGTATTTTCAATATGCAACATTAACATCTTTTTAAGTTCTTCAATTTCCGCATTTTTAGAAGTTTGCAACATTGCATACCTTCTTAATGAGATGAAAGCTCTTACAACCTGTATATTTATTTCAATTGCCTTTTTACTTCTCAATACACTTGATAACATAGTTACGCCATGTTCTGTGAAAGCATAAGGTAAATAACGCATTTTGGAAATATCTGCGTTTGCGGTCACAAAATGTGACCGCAAATTATCCCATTCTTCTTGTGATAATCGAAACATAAAATCTTCGGGAAATCTGCCAATATTTCTTCTTACCGCTTGATTTAATTTTTTTGTTTCCACTTGATAGAGTTCGGCTAAATCCCTGTCAAGCATGACCTTAATTCCTCTTATCGTGAATATTTTATTCTCTATTCTTGTTGCTATTGTTAATTCTTCCATAATTAACCTTGGTAATTATATAAATCTTTCTTCTTCAGGCATTAATAAAGATGCTTCAATTTCATCTAAAATAAGTTGTGCTGCTTGAACTTTGTCAGTTGCGGAAGTAATCGGACGACCTATAATAATTTTATCAAAGCCTGCACGAACTGCATTTCCCGGAGTAATAACTCTGACCTGATCGTTAACAACAGACCAAGTCGGCCTTGCCGCAGGACAGATACAAATGAAATCATCACCGCAAGCTGCTTTTATTGAGGCAACATCGGCAGAAGCGGATAAAACGCCATCAAGTCCTGAATCTTTGGCAATTTTTGATAATTCCAAAGCATAATCATCAATATTTAAGTTAACTTTAATTTCTTCGGTTAAAGTTCTTTGACCGAAACTTGTCAAAATACTAACCCCTAAAATGACAGGCTTTTCATAACCGCATCTTTTTGCAGTTTCTCTTGCCATTTTAACGGTTGTTGAAATCATTTTTGAACCGCCTTTAATATGAACGGTAAAAACATTTACACCTTTTTTAACAAGATTTGAGCCGGCTTTTGCAACGGTATTCGGGATATCATGAAATTTTCCGTCAAAAAATACTTTTGAACCTTCATCATGAATCATTTT
>JAKSUS010000003.1 GCA_024408745.1 Candidatus Gastranaerophilales bacterium
ACAAATGAATATATAAAAGAAAGTGCAGTTGTTATTGATGTCGGCATCAACCGTGATGAAAACGGCAAACTATCTGGCGATTTTGATTTTGAAGCTATAAAAGATTTAACGTCATTTATTACACCTGTTCCAAAAGGAGTCGGTCCAATGACAATCGCAATGCTGATGAATAATGCGGTAGAATTGTATAAAATAAAAAATTTGTAAAATTGTATGTAAAGGTATAATTTTGAATTATTTAATAAATTCACATTATCTCTACCTGAAATGAAAATAGCAAATTCTAATATTTACCTGTATTATAATTAATAAGCAAAAGGACAAATATGGAATATAGTGTTAAAATAAATAATGTAAATTTTAAATCCGTTTATCATGCCCAGGAAATAAGACAAGCACAAGTGCAGATAATAAGAGAATTTATGCAAAATAATGAGATAAGAAGAACTATGTGGAGCAATTATATGGAAAATCAAATTAACAATCAATTACAATGTAATTTAACGGTTGAAAAAGCAGACAAAATATTAAAAGAAGAAACAAGAGAAATTAAATTTAACCCTGTTGAACAGTATAACAACTTAGCCGAAGGCGACAAAAAAGCACTCTCTCACCTTGTTAAAGCAGGCAAAATTTTAAATGACGTATTTATCAAACAAGAGCATGAAAGAGGCTTTGAATTCAGAGAAACTCTAAAACGAAAAGCAGACAGCGGTGATATTCAGGCGCAAAAAACACTTGAACTTTATAATATTTTTAACGGTATTCAGGATGAAAGAAAAGAACAAACACTACTCTTCAAAAATATAAAACTTAATGACGGAAGAAATTTATTCCCTACTGATGTTAAGGCTGATGAAGTTATCAAATTTTTAAAGGCCAATCCAAATAAAATAGAAGAAATTTTATCAAATAATACCGTTATAAGAAGAACAAAAGATGGTGGTTTTGAGGGTATTCCTTATCAAATTTTCTTTAAAAAAGAATACGAAGAAGCATCAAAAGAATTACTGGAAGCAGCTAAAACTTCTACAAATGAACAGTTTAATGAATATTTAAGATTACAGGCAAATGCACTTATTTCAACTGATCCAGAAGACAGTTACAAAGCTGATGTTGCTTGGATAAAATTAGCGGATACTCCGTTAGAATTTACTATTGCAAGAGAATGTTATGAGGATAAATTTACGGGACAAGTTTTGGAAGATAAAGAGTTGTCCGAATTAATCGCAAAACAAAATTTAAGTGCAAATTCAAAAGATATGATTGGAGCAAGAGTCGGTATCGTTGAAAGAAAATCAACCTTGGATTTAGCGGATTATAAAAACCACATGAAAGCATTTTCTAAAGAAATGCCTCTTGCTGAAACTTATGAACAATCAGTTGATAAAGTTGACCCTGCAAAAGGTAGCAAGCAAACTTTAGTAGATGTAGATTTAGTTTATTTAGGCGGTGATAGCGGAACATCAAGACCGGGTGTAACACTTGCACAAAATCTTCCTAACTCTGATAAACTTGCCGCTAAACGCGGAGCAGGCAACAGAAACGTATTCCATAGAGATTTAAGAAAAAGTTTTGACCCTGAATTAAGAAAAAAATTCTTAGAAAGCTTGATTGACGAGAGTCAAAGAGAATTATACTCTGATGATGCAGACCATTTATTTACCATCGGGCATGAATTAACTCACTCTCTTGGACCTATGAAAACTGCTAAAGGCTTAGATAAAAAGTCCGCATTAGGTGATTGGGGAGATGCTGTAGAAGAAGCAAAAGCCGATTTAGGTTCTGTTTTGATGTGTGATTACTTCACAAAAGTCGGCAAATATTCTCAAAAACAAATGGACGAAATCTTATTAACTTTTGCAGCAGGATTATTATTGAATGAGCAACCGTCTAAAGCACAAGCACACAGAGTAAGAACATTAGCACAATTTAATTATTTAAAAGCTCAAGGTGCAATTGAATTTGAAGTAAACGGCAGATTAAAAATCAATAAAGAAAAATTTGTTCCTGCCGCCAAATCAATGCTGACAGAAATTATTCAACTTCAACTTGACGGTGACGCTAATAAAGCAAATGAATTTTTCAATAAGTGGTTCATTTGGTGCCCTGAAGAAGAATACGCATCAAAAATTTTAAAATCATTAAAGCCTAAAATTTATAAAAAATTAAATTATGTTTTAGCCGATGAAATTACAAAATAATAATATTTAGAAGAGGAGCAACAGACATGATTTTAGATAAAGTAAACTTTCCAAAAGATTTAAGAAGTTTAAATATTGAAGAAATGAAAACTCTTGCAGATGAAATGCGTGAGTTGATTATAAACAAAGTAAACACAATCGGCGGACACATGGCACCGAATTTAGGCATTGTTGAAGCAACAATTGCAATGCATTATGTTTTTGATGCACCAAAAGACAAAATTGTTTTTGATGTTTCCCACCAATGTTATCCGCATAAAATTTTAACCGGCAGAAAAGAATATTTTTTTAATCCTGATAAATATCTTGACATTACAGGTTATACTGCACCTGAAGAAAGTGAATACGATTATTTTAAGGTCGGTCATACTTCCACTGCTGCAAGTTTAGCCTGTGGTTTAGCGAAAGCAAGAGATTTAAAAGGCGAAAACGAAAATGTTATTGCAATAGTCGGTGACGGTTCCTTGAGTGGTGGTGAAGCATTAGAAGGATTTGATAATGCTGCGACATTAAACTCAAATATCATTTTGGTTTTAAATGATAATGATATGTCTATTGCCGAAAACTTTGGCGGAATTTATCAGAACTTAAAACTTCTTAGAGATACAAAAGGTCAGGCAGAATGTAACTTATTCAAAGCAATGGGGCTTGATTATATGTATGTTGATGACGGAAACGACCTTGAGCAAATGATTAAAGCATTTGAAAAAGTTAAAAACATTGACCACCCGATTGTTTTGCATATTAGAACTTTAAAAGGTAAAGGTTTAAAACTTGCAGAAGAAAACAAAGAAGCATTCCATTGGATGATGCCTAAAACTATTGATAATTGGGGTAAAAATATTCCTTGTAATGAAGATTACAATTCAATTACAAAAGATTTCATTTTAAACAAAGCAAAAGATGATAAAACTGTTGTTGCGATTAATGCTGCAACTCCGGGGGCTTTGGGTTGGACAAAAGAATTCAGAGAAAAATTAGATAAACAATATGTTGATGTAGGTATTTGTGAAGAGCATGCAATTGCTTTTTCATCAGCTCTTGCAAAATCAGGCGCAAAGCCGTTTTTCTGCGTTTTGAGTTCATTTGTCCAAAGAACGTATGATCAAATAATGCAGGATTTATGTTTAAATAATTCCCCGATAAAAATGCTTGTTTTTTGGGGCGGTTTATCTTCTGCTGACGTAACGCATTTAGGTTGCTTTGATATTCCTTTGATTTCTAATATTCCTAATATGGTTTATCTTGCACCAACTAATAAAGAAGAATACCTTGCAATGCTTGAATATTCTTATAACGAAACTAAGCATCCCGTTGCAATAAGAGTGCCGAATATTCCTTTAAAATCAACAGGCATAAATGATACAACCGATTATTCAATTTTAAATAAATTCAAAGTCGTTGAACAGGGTGAAAATATTGCCCTTATAGGTTTAGGAAACTTTTTTGATTTAGCAAAATCTATAAAAGAAGAATTAAAATCAAAATTCAATATTAATACAACTTTGCTTAATCCTAAATTCATTACGGGCATTGATGAAACTTTATTGAATGATTTAAAACAAAACCATAAACTCGTTATAACCTTTGAAGACGGTCAACTTGACGGAGGTTTTGGTGAAAAAATTTCAAGATTTTATGGAAGTTCAAATATTAAAACATTGAATTTTGGTGGTAAAAAAGAATTTACCGATAGAGTTGATATTAATAAAATTTATAAAATAAATCATTTAACAAAAGATTTAATTATTGAAGATATTAAGAACACTTTAAATATATAAATGTTGTTACCAGCAAACTATTTTTGTAGTAATATGTCTATTGTTCACTAAGGGAAAGTAAAAGGCATGGAAACAATAACTAAATCTTTAGAAGATGAAATGATTGAAGTCGTTAAAAACACTTCGCTTTCACATATTGCAATTATTATGGACGGCAACAGACGTTGGGCAAAACAGAAATTTTTACCCTCTGCCGCAGGACACTCAGCAGGCGTAACATCACTCAAAAGAACCGTTACATTTGCTCAGGACATAGGTATAAAAGTCCTTACCGTTTATGCCTTTTCTACCGAAAATTGGCAAAGAAAGCAGGAAGAAGTCGATTTTCTTATGAAACTTTTAGCTTCAACCATTGAACATGAACTTTCCGAACTTTATGAAAAAAATGTAAAAATGAAATTTATTGGTGATTTAACAAGATTTTCACCTGAATTGAGAAAAGTTTTAGATAATGCTGAACAGGAAACATCAAACAATACAGGTCTTTTACTTCAAATTGCAATAAACTACGGTGCAAGAGATGAACTAAAAAATGCGGTTAAACAAATTGCAAAAGAAGTTAAAGAAGGAAGTTTAGCACCTGAAAATATTACGGAAGACACAATTACCGAAAGATTATATACTAAAAATGTTCAGGATCCTGACCTTTTAATCAGAACGGGCGGTGAAATGAGAATAAGCAATTATTTATTATGGCAAATTGCTTACAGCGAATTATATGTAACGGATACTTTCTGGCCTGATTTTGATAAAAATGATTTAGCCTTGGCAATTAATTCTTTTGCACAAAGAGACAGAAGATTCGGTAAAAAATAATGAAAGAATTAATTTTTGCAACTTCAAATAACAATAAAATCATTGAAGTACAAGGAAAATTTGATTATGAAAAATGTAATATAAAGATTTTGCCCGTTTCTCAACCTTTTAATCCTGATGAAAACGGTAAAACTTTTCTTGAAAATTCTTATATAAAAGCATTTACTGCGGCAAAAAAAATGAATAAAGTTGCTTTTGGTGATGATACGGGATTATGTGTTAAAGCTCTAAACGGTCGCCCCGGAATTTACAGCGCAA
The DNA here is from genome assembly GCA_024408745.1 of Candidatus Gastranaerophilales bacterium. GTDB lineage: Bacteria > Cyanobacteriota > Vampirovibrionia > Gastranaerophilales > JAILCC01 > JAILCC01. The sequence continues at coordinate 5,060 of JAKSUS010000003.1, forward strand.
GATATGCTTTAGATGGTGAAAGTAAAATCGAAAAACTTTTAAACGAGATGAAAGAATTTAAGACATTAGAAGAAAGAGAAGCATATTTTACCTGTGCAATTACTTTAGTTAAACCTGATGGCGAAACATTGTTTCAGTATCAATCAAAGTTTGAAGGATATATTGATTTTGAACCAAAAGGCGAACATGGTTTTGGATACGACCCGATATTTAAAATTAAAGGCTCAGATAAAAATTTAGCGGAATTATCTTTAACCGAAAAAAACGAAATAAGCCACCGAGCCTTGGCATTAACTGAATTTATTAGATGGCTGAATAATAATTTTTAGTTTTATTCTTTTATTTTGTTATAAATTTTTTCAACTACATCTTCCCAATCACAAGCTTTTTCTTGCTTGATAATTTCAACCGAGTTATACCAAGGAGTTGAAGAAGTATCACTAAACCACCGCCATTCGGAATATTTTGGAAGCATTAATAATGTTTTTAACCCAATAGCCCCTGCTAAATGAACAGGAACACTGTCTATTGTTATCATTAAATCTAAATTTTTCATAGCAGCCAAAGTGTCTGAAAAATCATTAAAAGTCTTACCTAAATTAACAATTTGAGGGAAATTATCTAATTCATTAAAAATATCTTCAACTTGAAAAGAATAAAACTTACAATTCTTTAAATCAAATAATTTTTCTAATTTTTTTAATTCTACGGCCCTGTATTTTGCATTTCTTTTTTCCAATTCACCGCCAACATAGAAAATACCAACTTTTTTTAAATCCGTATTAAAATATTCTTTTTTATATTTTTCCGCTTTTTCTACATCTGGTTTTAAATAACCTTCATTAAAGGGAATATTATCAAAATCAAGTTTTAATCTGTACGGTAAGTCCATTAAAAATGTTGAATAATCATACTCAACATTAATTATTGTCGGAACAAATTCAATATCAGGGAAATTCTTTTCAAACAAAGGAATTAAGGCCTGTCTTGCGCAAACTTTTATATTTTTAAAATAATTTTTTAGTAAGGAAAAATAACGTGAAAACATTATTGCATCACCAAAACCGTACTCACAAAATACCAATAAGGTTTTATCAGGATGTTTTTCACCTGTCCAAATATTTTGTAATTTTTCCTTTCCGATAATTGGTCTTTCAAGAAAATAAGGATAACCTTTTTTGAAATTTCTACCCTTTAAATATGTCATTCCCAAAGCATAACAGGCATACTGATTTAAAGGTTGCAGAGCGATTGCTTTTTCTAAATATTTTTCGGAATTAGCTAAGTCGTTTAATTTTCTATACAAAACCCCTAAATTATAATCTGCAGGATAATTATTTTTTATCGAGATTGATTTCAAATAACAACTTATTGATTTTTCAACATTTTCGATTTCTTCATAAATTAATCCTAAATTGTTATAAGCAATGCTATCATTCGGGTCTAATTCCAACGCTTTTGAATAACAAATAATTGCATGCTCATAAGTTTTTAAATCTTCAAGCATTACAGCGATTTGTCTTATAATCGGCAAATGCTTTGGTTGGGGATGTCCTAAAAAATTAAGTTTACCTACTTTTAAAAAAATTGCCGCCAAAACATCAACCGCTTCATTTGATGAAGAATTTTCTTCTAAAATTTTAAGGGCAACTTTTTCTGCTTCATCAAAATTATTATTGTTAAAATTATTTACCGCATCTTGTATCATAATAAAAAATTATAGCAATCAGCACTTTATCATGGCAAGTTTATTATATTTATAAACGCATTATATAACATTGTGTAAAATTAATATCATATAACTACTTGTTTATTAACTATGCTTGTGTTATCAATAAATAATAAACGATTAAAAAGGAGAAAATAAACATCATGGTAAAAATACGTTTAAGAAGAATGGGTATGAAAAAGACTCCCCATTTCAGAGTTGTAGTTATTAATTCACGAGAAAAAAGAAGCGGTCGTCCTATTCAAGAATTAGGATTTTATAACCCGAAAACTAAAGAAATGAAACTTGATAAAGCATCTGCTTTAGAATGGATTAACAAAGGTGCTCAACCTTCTGAAACAGTTCAATATCTTATCAACAACTGCAATGAAGACGGCACTTTGAACTATCAAAAGAAAGAAGTTGAAAAAGTTTCTAAAAAAGCTCAAGCAAAATTAGAAGCTGCTAAAAAAGCGGAAGCTGAAGCAGCTGCTGCACCTGCTCAAGAAGCACCCGCTGAAGAAGCACCTGCCGAAGAAGTAGCAGCAGAATAATAATTGATAAATTTTGAATTTAAAAACCTTTCTTTATATCCTAAGAAAGGTTTTTATTTGCACTAAAGAGGAACCAAATATGCACACTAAACAAGAGATTGAAAATATACTTGATAAAACAGAAGAAGAATTATCACATGAATTTAAAAAATATAATAAGATAAGAGACTTTAATCAGGAAAAAGTTCTTGATGCTTTTGTTAAAAATAAAATCGGCATGGAACATTTCTCTTATGTTTCAGGCTACGGGCATGATGATATAGGCAGAGATGCAATTGACAATGTTTTTGCGGATATTTTTAAAGCCGAAAGCGCAATCGTTCGCAACCACTTTGCGTCAGGTACGCATGCTCTTGCTTGTGTATTATTTGGTATTTTAAGACCGGGTGATGAATTAATTTCAGTAGCCGGCAGACCTTATGATACAATGGAAGAAGTTATAGGTTTGAGAGGTGATGAAAAAGCCTCACTAAAAAGTTTTGGCGTAACTTATGATGAAATTCCTCTTGTTAATAATTTGGATATTGATTTTGATAAGTTAGAAAAAAGAATTAATCAAAAAACCTCAATGGTTTTAATTCAACGTTCAAGAGGATATTCAACAAGAAAATCTTTAAATATTGAAACTATTGAAAAAATCGTAAATATTGTAAAATCAAAAAATCAAAATTGTGTATGCTTTGTTGATAACTGCTATGGTGAATTTGTAGAAGATAAAGAACCTTTAGAAGTAGGTGCTGATATAATGGCAGGCTCATTAATCAAAAACCCGGGTGGTTCAATCGTTGAATGTGGCGGATATGTTGCAGGAAAAAAAGATTTAGTCGAACTCACCGCAAGTCGCCTTACCGCTCCCGGAATAGGAAGAAAAGGCGGTAGCATGCTCAACCAATCGAGATTAATCTTGCAGGGTGTTTTCATGGCACCATCTGTTGTTATGGAAGCAGTTAAAGGCGCTGTTCTTGCTTCAAAACTGTTATCAGATTTAGGCTTTATAACTACTCCTGATGCTCATACAAAAAGAACCGATATTATTCAGGCAATAGAATTTGGCAGACCTGAACCTTTGATGGCATTTTGTAAAGCACTACAACATGCAAGTCCTGTTGAATCATATTTAACACCTGTTCCTGATGAAGTTCCAGGTTATGATGATAAGGTTCAACAATAGAATTAAGCGCAGATGGCCCGCTCAGACCTCCTTATGTTGCATATATGCAGGGTGGAATTAATTACGCACATGTTAAAATCGCAATGAAAAGAGTTTTAGAAAGCTTGGAAATATAAATTTACAATTTACACTATTTTTTCAAATATGCTATAATTTTTGCATAATTTATTACTGAATATGAGGGAATAGATTATGTACATACAAAGCATTAAAACTTATTCAAATTTTGGAAACAAATTATCAATCAGTAGTGATAACACAAGCAAAATGCGTACCATGAAATTAGATCCTGAAGATATAATAAACATCAGGACAGAAGGTAACAAAAAGCAATACATATCTTACAGAACATTAGATAATGATATAGTCGGTTTTTATACTCATACAAAATTAAAAGATTTATATTCCGCAATGCAGATTGCAAAACTGTATCCCGATATTCAGGAAATTCCTGTTCAAAGAGCCAAAGAAGATTAAATACTTTTTATTTATTCATAAAGTCATTAACTTTTTTCTTATGTAACCAACGTGCAAAAAGAAAATTTTCATAACTCAAACAAAAATTATACAATGATTGCAAAAGCGCTTTTCCTGTTTTTGAATTTGATGCAACAATTGTATTATTATCCTGCGTCGTTTGAAGAAAAAATTCCGTATGAATTACATTTTCAACGTGATTTTCAGGCTCTTTTAAAAGAATTTTCTTTAACCAACTTTGCAAAAACACACAAGGTTCTTTATTGCCATCTGTCTGCAGGGCTTCCGCAAATGCTTTAATAATCATTATATTTTAAAATATCCTTCCATGAAGGAATTTTTTAGCATTTTCCCCTGTATATTCGGCAACAATTTGCCCGTTTCCGAATAATTTATATTTATAAATTGTTAAGCCTTCTAAACCGACAGGTCCTCTTGCATGTGTTTTATTTGTACTGATACCGACTTCAGCACCTAACCCATACCTGAAACCGTCAGCAAATCTTGTTGAAACATTATGATAAACACCTGCCGAATCAACAAGAGCCATAAATTTTTCAACATTTTGTTTGCTCTCTGAAATTATACAATCCGTATGACCTGAACCAAAAGTGTTTATATGATTAATTGCTTCATCAATATCACTAACAATTTTAATTGAAAGAATTTTATCGCCATATTCTGTTTTCCAGTCATCATCAGTTGCAACATCAATATCTGATATGATTTTTCGTGTTTTATCACAACCTCTTAATTTGACATTGTTTTCAAACATTTTATCTTTTAACAAAGGTAAAAACTTATCGGCAATTTTTTCTGATACAAGTAATGTTTCAAGTGCATTACATGCGGCGGGATATTGGATTTTTGAATCAACAGCAACCTTTACACCTAAATCAATATTTGCCGATTCATCTGCGAAAATATGACAAATTCCGTCAGAATGTCCCAAAACTGGAATTTTTGTATTTCCTTTTATAAATTGAACAAGCTTATTACTTCCTCTCGGAATAATTAAATCAATATAATTATCAAGAGAAAGCATATTATTTACATCTTCTCTTGATTTTACGAAATTTATTACATTATCAGGAAATTCCACAATTGTTGACAATGTATCATTTATTATTTTTACAAGAGCAGTATTTGCTAAAATTGCCTCTATTCCGCCTTTTAAAATAACTGCATTTGAAGATTTTATTGCTAAAGATGATATTTGAACAATAACATCAGGTCGAGCCTCAAAGATAACACCAATAACACCAATAGGACAAGACACTTTATACAACTCTAAATCTTCATCAATTTTTGTTGCGGATAATGTTCGATTTATAGGGTCAGGTAATTTTTTAACATCCAAAACACCTGCAACCATATCATTAAACTTTGCATCTGATAACTTTAACCTGTCATATATTGATTGTGAAATTTCGCCATTTTCAAGTAAGATTTTAGCTTTTTTTAAATCTTCTTCATTTTGCGAAATAATAAATTCTTTATTATCAACAAGTGCTTTAGCAATTCTGTCAAGTGCATTATTCTTAATATCAGATGACAAACCGGCTAAAACTAATGATGCCTTTTTCGCATTAATTGCAATTTCTTCTATATCTTTCATAAATTATTCTTCAACCTCAATATTATCAAAATCAAACTTATTTACAATACGCAAAAAGGCCTGTACAACATTGTAATCCAATTGTTTACCTGCTTGAGCCTTAATGATTTCCAATGCCTCATCAATAGTTTTTGAATTTCTGTATGCACGACTTGAAATTAAAGCATCAAAAGTATCTGCCAAAGCAATAATTCTTGCACCGATAGGAATTTCTTCTCCTCTCATGCCGTAAGGATAACCGCTTCCGTCATATCTTTCGTGGTGACACTTTATAATATTAACAACAGCATCTAACTGTTTAATGCTGCCTAAAATTTTCAGGCTGTATTCAACGTGGTTTTTAATTGTTAAATACTCTTCATCAGTTAATTTATCGGTTTTATGTAATATATATTCAGGTACACCAATCATACCAATATCATGGAGCAAACTGGCAACTTCAATTTTACTTAATTCCATATCGGTTAAATTCATTTCTTTAGCAATTTCTATTGCATATTCACAAACCCTTTTACTTCTGCCACAAGTATATTTGTCTTTTTCATCAAGCGCATCAGAAATTGCACTGATTGTTCCTGTAAATAAATCTTTAAAATCATTGATTAATTTAACATTTTCTCTTGATAAATTACTTGTTTCAAATGCTTTATCAACAGTTAAAAGAAGCTCTTCAGGAGTCCACGGTTTTTTAATATACTTGTGAATTTTTCCCGTATTAATGGCATCAACCAAAATAGGGACTTCGGAATATGCCGTAATTAACATTCTTATAATATTAGGGTAATGTTCAAAACAATGATGCAATAATTCGACACCACTTTTGCCGGGCATTCTGTGATCAGATATTACCATCTCAACGCTACTGTCATTTTTTAAATATTCTATTGCCTCATCAGCATTATTTGCCGTAACTATATCGTACTGTCTTCTCAATGTCCTTTTTACTAACTGCAAATTATCAGGTTCATCATCAACAACAAGTATTTTATACATTTTCTACTTCCTCTTTATTTTTCAAAGCATCTTTTGGCAAAGTAATAGTAAATTTAGTACCTCTACCCAATTCACTATCTATATCCACCTTTCCGCCATGTGTTTGTATTATTTTGTAAGTAATAGACATACCTAAACCTGTTCCTTCTCCAACACCTTTAGTTGTAAAGAACGGTTCAAAAACTTTTTCAATATTTTCTTTTGCAATACCTGTTCCGGTATCTTCTATTTCAACAATGATATTATTACCGTCATCTTTAGTTCTTAAGAAAATATCGCCTTGTTCTTTTATTGCAAAAATAGCATTATCAATTATATTCATAAATACTTGGTTTAATTGCCCTCCATAGCAATCAAGCATAGAAAGTTCGCCGTATTCTTTATGAATAGTAACTTTATTTTTATATTTGTTGTAAAGAATATTTAAAGTTGTATCCAATTCTTTATTAACGTCAATTTCGTTAATTGTCATTTTTTCACTTCTTGAGAAGTTCTTTAAATCCATTACAATATTTCTTGTTCTTACCGTACCTTCTTTGCAACTCTTGATTAAATCCGGCAAATCATCTTTTAAATAATCATACTTGCTGTCTGCAAGAAGTTTTTTCGTTTCTTCTTTTTGTGCATCAGGTAAGAGATCAACATATTCATTATACTTATCGATAATATCCATTAAATCCTGTGAATAATTATTTAAGTGAGTAAGATTTCCGTAAATAAAGTTTACCGGATTATTAATTTCATGTGTAATACCTGCAACAAGTTCACCCAATGAACGCATTTTTTCGCCATGAACAAGCATTGCCTGTGTTTCTTTTAGTTCGTTCATTGCTTTATTAAGTTGCGCATTTTTATCGGAAATTTCCAAGGTTCTTTCTTCAATCTTCTCTTGCAATGAAGCATGGGTTTTAAAAATTATCCCTGCCATTTCGTTAAAAGCACGAATTAATATATTTAATTCTTTATAATTACTCATCGGAATTTTATGTTGAAAATTTCCTGTAGAAAATATTTTAACACCCTTAGTTAATGAATTAATTGGTGAAATTACCAATTTAATAATGATTAATGTTGCAAATGAACTTAAAAGTAAAAATATAACTGCCAAAGTAGGATTTTTAGTATTAATATCTTTAATATAATAAGAAATATTTGAGTCTAGTGTATAAGCAATAACAACATTTAATTTCTGGGCAACCAAACCCGATTCAATACGTATATTAGTATCATAAGGATAATCTTTTGTATAAAGCATTTTAACTTGATTAATTGAAAGTTTTTTATTTGTAATATCAGGGATAGTTGTCCATATAATACGTTGAGTTGCATCGTTATATTTTAATTTATCTTTATTATTCCGATCATTTGTATATACAACAACAAAATTAATCAATTTATTATCAATAAGCTTTTGGGTTACTTCATGCAAAATAGTATAATTGTTTGTGTTATTTCCTTCTTTTACAGCACTATATATAATATTGGCAATAGATTTTGTAACTGTTTCACGCTCTTCAAAACTTTTATCCGTTAAATTTTTTGAAGTCTGCATAAAATATGCCGTCATTGAAATAATTGTTATCAACATAATAACATCCATAAAAATCAAAAAAACAGCACCTAAACTCATTGCATTTTTTTTCATACCGGCATCTATTAACCCTATTATTCTCAACGGATTAAATTTATTTTTCTGTACTTTCTTCATTTTGTTTGCTTTCTTCATTATATTTTAGTAATGGCATAGTATTTAAAACCTGATCGGGTGATAATAATAAATCATCAACAAATTGTTTTTGAGTTTTTGTTGCAATAAGACTCGTTTCAAAACCGCCAAAGTAAGCAATTGTTCCTGCAGGTATAGTCAATTTCAAACAATAAAATATTGTTTGAAAATCTATAGTTTTAGCAAATAAAAATACTAAACAACCTATGATAAAAACAGTCAATAAACAAAAGATTAAAGCTAACTTCTTGCACATTTATATTATCCCTGTTTAGATTTTAATTGTTTAGTGCGTATATTTAAAGCAGCATCATGCGCAAGAACGTATACTGAACATGATTTATAATTTTTCAAATACCAAGCACAATCTTCCTGCTGACATAAAATATAATTACCGTCACTACTACTCATCATAGGACATTTTAAAATAGCCAAAATATAATCTCCAATATATCCTTTAACAATTGATATTATAACAATTATTTAAGTTTAAAGCAAATATGTAACCGTTAAAATCTTAAATATTTATTATAATTAAACCTGTCAACATTCCGAATATAACAAAAAAGGCCGGGAGTTTACTCCTGTACATAAGTATTGATTGAGGCAACAGTTCGCCAAATATAACATATAACATTGCACCGCTTGCAAAACTTAAACTCATTGAAAGCCCTAAATCTCCCATATCACCCAAGAAATATCCTGCCAATGCACCTATAATTGTTGGTGTACCACTAAGTGCAGTAATAAAAATTGCTTTTCGTCTTTTTAATCCACCATTAATCAACGGAACAGCAATTGCCATACCTTCCGGAATATTATGAAGTCCGATAAGTATTGCAAGAATCAGAGCAGAACCTTCCATAAGACCTTCGTTATTTGCAAAAGATGCACCAATTGTCATACCTTCCGGAACATTATGAAGTGCAATAGCAGATGCCATAATTACACCGGCAATAAACAAAGAAAGTTTTGTATCATTCTTTTTTAAATGTTCCGATAAATGGTTACTGTGAATAATTTCATCTAAATCATCAGCCGTAGCGGGGTGATTTTTATCGATGTGCTGAACTTCTTTATTAGTTGTATTATCAATAAATAAATTCAACAAATAAACCATAAAAACTCCAAATGCTATTCCCAATGAAATCAAATATATATTTATTTTAGTATCGATTGCACTGACTATTAAATCAAAGCATACTATAGATGCCATAACACCACCTGCAAAACTAAGTAGCAAACTTACCGTTCTTACGGAATCACGTTTAAACAAAGCTCCTATAACACCGCCTAAACCGGTTCCACCGATTCCTGCAGGCGCAGTAACTTTTATTAATAACCAAATACTATCCATGTTAATTTCTACCTCTATTTAATAATACAACAAAGATAACTATAAAAATATAACATTAAATTATTTAAATTTTGGTATTTTCGTATTATTATAAATCTTATGTTTATAGATAAAGTAAAAATTAAAGTTATATCCGGCGCAGGCGGAAACGGCATGGTTGCATGGCGTCGTGAAAAGTATGTCGACAAAGGTGGTCCTGCAGGCGGTGACGGCGGAAAAGGCGGTGATATTTACTTAATCGCCGATGAATCAATTTCAACCTTATTAGATTTTAAATATAAATCAGTTTTCAAAGCAACTTCAGGAGAAAACGGTAAAATAAAAAACCAAATGGGAAGATGCGGTGAAGATTTATATATTAATGTTCCGTTAGGAACCTTAGTAAAGGATATTAAAACGGGAAAAATTATTGCCGATTTTACAACGATAGGCCAAACGGCCATGGTAGCAAAAGGAGGCAGAGGCGGCAGAGGAAATGCGAGATTTTCAACCGCAACAATGAGAGCACCTCAATTTTGCGAACCCGGCGAACCTGCTATTGAAAGAGAACTTGAATTAGAATTAAAATTAATTGCTGATGTGGGACTCTTGGGACTTCCAAATGCAGGTAAATCAACATTTATAAGCAGAGTAAGTGCAGCAAAACCTAAAATTGCAGATTATCCTTTTACAACTCTTGTTCCTAATTTAGGAGTTGTTAAAAAGCCTGATGGTGATGGCTTTGTTATAGCTGATATTCCCGGGTTAATTGAGGGGGCAAGCGAAGGTGTAGGTTTAGGATATGAATTTTTAAGACACGTCGAACGTACAAGATTTTTAATACATCTTGTTGATTTAACTTTGGACAATCCTGTTAATAATTACTTAAAAATCAATGAAGAATTAAAAAAATACGGCGGTAGATTAGCAAATATTTATCAAATTATAGTTTTAAATAAAATTGATGCTGTTGAACCTGAAACAGTAGAAAAATACAAAGAAAAATTTAAAAAATTCGGAGAAGATATTTTTGCAATTTCATCTGTAACAGGTGAAAACATTGAAGAACTAATGTATTTTGTTTATAAAAAAGTTGATGAAATTCCGCATCCTGAATTTGAAATTGAAGTTGATGAAGATTTAGAAGCCTTAAACAATGACGATAGTGATTATGAAGTAATTAAAGTTGATAAAGATGCATTCTTGGTTCAGGGCGGTAAAGTTTCAAGATTAGCATCAGTTACTGATGTCCGCAATACAAGACAAGTTATAAGACTTCAAAATATCCTTACAAATATGGGAGTTTTTGAAGAACTAAAAGCAAAAGGTGCTAAAGACGGTGATACGGTAATAGTTTCACACGTTGAATTTGTATATTACGAATAATTTTTATAAACTTCAATTTTAAATTATCTTAACTATTTTGACAAAGTTTAATTGCTAAGTTTTAATTGATATTGGAGAGATTGTATAATTCTTGGGAATTTTAACAAATATATGCATATTAAAGAATTAGAAATTGAAGATTTTAAATCATGTGCGGGCAAAATTACAATCCCGTTTATGAAAGGTTTTACTACTATTGCAGGGCCAAACGGCTCCGGCAAAAGTAATATTATTGACAGTATTTTATTTTGCCTTGGATTATCAACCTCTAAAACAAGTATTCGTGTTGACAGTTTAAAAGACTTTATAAACTGGAACAGCAAACATGACAGAGCATCAGTCAGAATTATTTTTGCTGATGACGATAACAACGACATTATGAAAGTAAAAAGAGAAGTCAAAAAGACTTCAGCAGGCTATATAAGTGCATATCAATTAAACGACAAAAATTCATCTTTAACGGAAATTCATGAAGAATTACTAAAATACAATGTTACTCCAAACAGTTACAACGTTTTAATGCAATATGAAATTACAAAAATTACTGCTGCAACTCCTCTTAACAGAAGAAGAATTTTAGATGAAATTGCAGGTGTTGCAGATTTTGACAGACGTATAGAACAGGCGATGAAAGAACTTGCCGTAGTAGAGGACAGGGTTTCAAAATCATTAATAGTTTTAGACACAATTAACGAAAGATTAACTATTTTGCAGGAGCAAAAGGAATTAGCGATTAAATACCAAAAACTTCGTGATGAAAAAGCGAAATATGAAAGTCAAAAATCAACAGTTAAATATTTTGATTTAAAAAAATCTTTGGAAATGGTTCATGAAAACATATTAGAAAGCAATAAAACCAAAAAACAACATGAAAAGGAACTTGAAAAAGCAGACAAACAATTAGAAGAAGCAAAAGCAAGATAACATGAAATAACAGAAC
>JAKSUS010000030.1 GCA_024408745.1 Candidatus Gastranaerophilales bacterium
GGGGGGGGGGGGGGGGGGGGGGGGGGGGGGGGGGGGGGGGGGGGGGGGGGGAATGATAAATAAATCTTAATTCGCTGTCCGTCAAAGGTTTTTGTGTATGAACGTTTGCACAACGGACTAATTCAAGAATGTTTCTTGCTTCATCTTCGTCTTTAAATTCAATTTCAAGATTTTCATAAACGTTTCTAAAACCTTTAATTCCGCCGTATTCACCCGTTGTAATCATTCTTCCCGTTTCAATCACTTCAGGTTCGCCACGTCCTAATTCTTCATAATCATATAGTTCGTAATTTCTTCTGTCTTTTAATGCTCCGTCTGCATGGATACCAGATTCATGAGCAAAAGCATTATCACCGACGGCAGGCTGATTTACAGGAATAGGAATACCGAAAGCATAAGCAGTATATTTTGCCAATTTCCAAGCTTTGCTTATGTCAATTTTCGGATCAATTATATATTTACCTGCGATTTCACTTGATTTTTTAATTGCCAAAATACATGAAACAAGGTCTGCATTTCCTGCTCTTTCGCCCATTCCGTTAATTGCGGTATTAATATAAGCATCAACACCTGCATCAATAGCTGCTTTTGCACCCATAACAGAATTGCCGACAGCCATTCCCAAGTCATTGTGGAAGTGCATTTCAACAGGCATTTGAGTAGCTTTTGCAATTTCAAAAATTCTGCTGTATGCACTGTGAGGATTGTCAAAACCCAATGTATCACAATATCTGAAACGGTCTGCACCATGTTTTTTAGCTTCCAAACCAAAGGTTATTAAATCATCTAATTTTGTACGGGAAGCGTCTTCCGCATTAACTCCGACTTCAACTGCGCCATAAGTTTTAGCGGTTTCAACTGCTTCTGCGGTTAAATCCAAAATATCCTGAAATGTTTTATTTCCGCCAAATTTACCTCTAATCATTTGTTCGGAAGTAGAAACTGATAAATTACAATATTTTAAACGCGGAGTTTCGGTAAATGATTCAATTACATCACCTTTAATTCCTCTCATCCAACCGCTTAATTTTGTTTTTGTAATAGCACCCATATCAACAAGTTCAAGGTTGCCGTTTAAATAATTTCTTTCATGTTTTGTAACGGGGAAGCCAAATTCAGAAATTGTAACTCCCATATCATCTAACATTAAATTAATAATAGTCTTTTGAAGTTTTGCCAAACCTAATCTTGATGTTTGAACACCGTCACGGTTAGTTACATCAACAATATAAATATGCTTTTCATCAGTCATAATAAATATCCTCTTTTAATTACTTTTTAATAAAATTGTACCACTTAATCGATAAAATAAAAGAAATTAATAAATTACTTAACTTGCGCAAAAGTTTCAATTTATATTCAAAAGCATTTAATTATATTACTCAAATTTATTTTACCTGAACGGATAATGAAAAATATCCAAACTCCTTTAATACTTATATATACGAGGAGAGATTTTTCAAAATGCAAAAATTCATTATGATAATTACCATTCTGATTTTGTCTATATCAAATGGTGTTTCTGCAATGACAACAAATGAATATGTCAATGCTTTAGAGCTAAAACTTTTCGGAACAACTTATAAAAATCAGTCGCTTGATGAAAGGGTTGACAGAATTGAAATGCAAATTTACGATAACAGTTACTCAGGTTCAGCAGAAGAACGCCTTTCAAAGATTGATAAAATTTACCCTAAATCAGAATTTGAAACAGGTAAACTTGAACCGGTTGAAACTTTAAACAATCAAACAGATGATTATTATGAGCAGGATTATTCCGAATCTTCAAATTATAATAACTACCCGATAGTTAGCGAAATTGAAGAAAATATTTATAAAAAAAATTATAAAGGTGAAGATATTTATAAAAGGCTTGCAAGATTAGAGCAGGAATTATACGGAAATGTTAAATCCGAAGAAAGTTTACAAGAGAGAGTAGAAAGATTAAAATCCGTTTTACCTAAAAAACATTATAACCGCTTTGCTGCAAAAGATTTAGGTTTTAAAGATTTCGGGCTTCAAGAACCCTCAAGCTATTCTCAGGATAAAGCTTATGATATCTCAAGCATATTAAGTGAACTTGAAATTGAAACTTTTAATAAAATGTATTCAAATGATAACGTAAACCATAGATTAGAAAGATTAGAACAATTTTATTACGGTAAAACTTCATCAGAGAAATCTGCCGATGACAGAATTCAAAAATTAGCTTCAATAGTTATGTCAACAAGAGAAATGAAGGATTATTTCCCGACAAGTAAAGGAGCACAATGGGCAGGGATATTAATGAATTTACTGATAATAGGATTAGGGTTTTTAATATAACAAAAATATTTTTCACAGGTTTTTATATAAGAAGTTACAACAATTCGTAAAAATTTTATGCAAATATCTTCTGTTTCTTCAAATATTTTTTATACACATAGGGTTGTCCCACAAACAACTGCTACATCTGCTATAAAATTTAACGGCAACGAAAAATATGAAATATCTTTTGTAACAAATATACCTTATTTAATTCACCAAACACAATTTTTTAGAGAACCTGATACATTAGAAACCATAATAGATTATTTAGAAAATAACTTTAAAAATGACAAACATATTAGTATTGTTTCAGGAGCTTGTTCATCAGGCGAAGAAGTCTATTCTTTAGCCTGCATATTACCTGAAAGCATTAAACACAAGACAAAAATCACAGGTTTTGATATTGATACAAACTCCGTTAAATCTGCCAAAAACGGTTTATATACTCTTTGGGATATAAAAACTTTAAATTCAGAGATAAAAGACACAAAACTTCTTAACAGTGAGGGGTTTTTAATTGACAAAGATGAAAAAGCAACTGCTTTTCAGAAATATTGCAAAAAAAGATTTTTCAATAATTTCGTTCCAATGAATAAAATTCAGACAAAAACAAAAATAATTTCAGACAAACAACACAAATTAGAATATCTTAATTACAGATTAAATTTTCATGGTGCACAACTGCTTGATTGGCTATTTTGTACTAATTTAGCTCCTGATAAATTACTAAATTTTGAAGAATTCAAAAGCAAAAGACCTCAGTCACGAATAATAAAATATCAAAAATACATGCTTAAGCCTAATGCTTTCAGTAATTGTTCGTTTATGCAAGGGGATATAACAGAAACCGATAAAATGTTTGAAAAAGAAAGTGTTAATGTTTTCTTATTTAGAAATGCGCTTTACCATCTTATTTGCACTAAAACAGGCAGACGATTAAGAAGTGATGCAAAAGAAATTGTTGATAATATTGCCAAACAGGCAAATAAAATATTGGTAAAAGACGGTTTGTTTGTATTTGGTGAAGATGAAAAATCACAAATACATGGCGATTATTCTTTCATAAAAGAGATAATGCTTGAAAATGGTTTTGAACCTGTAAAAAGAAAAAATATGCCGGAAGATGCTAATATCAATATTTGGAAAAAAGTTTCGGATATTGATTAATAAAAATCATTTATCTCTTTTATCAAGTTTTACTTTTTTAACAAAATTTTTCACGTCAGGTGAAAGTTGAATTTGTTCAATTGACATTTTATAAAGTTTTAGATTTCCTAAATTTTCATTTTCCTGCATTAAATCTCTGTCAGGAAGATTTTGAGAAAGCTCTTTTGTCATTTGCCCGAATCTTGAATCTTCATTTTCGGTTAAAAAATTATAAATCATTTCATCAAGAGATTTAGCCTCGCCTGATGAATATTTTGAAATAATTTCTTTTGGGGAAACTCCGCAAGGAAGTTTATAAAGCCAGTTTAATGTCATTTTATCTCTTGGTGACGCTTCCGTAACTCCGTATTGGTGCGGAACATACATAATATCACCGGGGAAAGGACTATGTTGTAAGCCTAAAGCATGTCCTATTTCATGAATAATTGTGTGTCTTATTTCACCATCATTCATATATTCCTGATGAATAATACCGTCTGAAAGTCCTATTTGAACATCCGCACTGTATAAATATCCCTGAGAATTAAAATTATAATTGCAGTTCCCGAGTGAACTTCTGTCAACTCTTCGCCAGTCAACATTAATCATTGAATCGTAAAAAGAATCCGTAATATTAAATCTAAAGACACCACCTGATGCCTGAGCCCACATATTTAGAGCATCTAAAACCATTCCTTTATATTTATATTGTGCAGATTCGGAATTTTTTTCTTTGTACCACTTAAACGGCGCAATATAAACAGGCAAGGGCATTAGTTTATCCGCCCAGCGCATTAACACATTTTTTTGTATACATTCGTTAAGATATGTCTTTTTTTCCATAATCGTATTAAAATATAATGTATCTTATATTATAATAACGTTATTAAGTGAATAAATCAATTAAGGAGATATAAATATGTTTAATATGCAACAAATAATGAAACAAGCACAAATGATGCAAAAAAAAGCAGAAGAAATGCAAAATGAATTAAAAAACACTAACATTGAAGCACAAGCAGGTGGCGGTGTTGTTGCTGTTACACTAAACGCAAAAAACGAATTTGTTTCAATTAAAATCAAACCCGAAGCTATTAATCCTGACAACCCTGCAAGTGTTGATACTGATGCATTGGAAACATTAGAAGATTTAATCGCTTCTGCTATGAAAGAAGCTAACCAAAAAGCAAACGCAACTTCAGAAGAAAAAGTTAAAGCAATCACAGGCGGTATTAAACTTCCGGGATTATTTTAATGCAATACACTAAACCACTCGCAAAATTAATCGAATATTTTCAAAAACTTCCGAGCATTGGTCCTAAATCTGCGCAAAGAATGGCTTTTCAGATTTTAAAAATGCCCGAGGAAGAAGTTGAAAGATTTGCCGCTGCTTTAATTGAAGCAAAAGAAACAATAAAATATTGTGATATTTGCTTTAATATTTCAGCTGATAATCCTTGTGAAATTTGCTCTAACCAAAATCGTGATAAAACAACAATTTGCGTTGTGTGTGAGGCTAAAGATTTAATTGCTATTGAGAAAACAAACGAATATCGTGGAGTTTATCACGTTTTGCAGGGTATGATTTCACCTCTTGACGGCATAGGACCTGAAGAATTAAGATTAAAAGAACTTCTTGAAAGAGTAGCAAAAGAAAATGTTAAAGAAGTAATTTTAGCACTTAATCCATCAGTTGAGGGCGAAGCAACAAGTATGTATATTGCAAGAATTTTAAAACCTTTTAATGTTAAAATTTCAAGAATTGCTTTTGGTTTACCGATTGGCGGTGAACTTGAATACGTTGATGAATTAACTTTAACAAGAGCAATCGAAGGTCGTCGTGAGGTTGATTTATAAATGTCTAAAATTCTTTTTAAAAATATCACTATTCAAAACCCTTTTGAAAATGCTTTTGTTTCAGATGTCTTATACGAAAATGGCGAAATAAAAGAAATTTCAAAAGATATAATTAATAATGATTGTGAAATTTTTGAAGGTAAAGATAAAATTTTAACGGTCGGATTAGTTGATAGGCATACTCATGGCGGTTATGGATGTAACTTTAATACCTGCAATGAAGAAGAATTGCAGAATTATTTAATCAATGCTCAAAATCACGGAATAACATCTGTTTTGCCTACGATTATGACCGATAGCATTGAGCAGATTAACAAACAAATTAATTTAATTAAAAACATTAAATCAAAAGGTGCAAAAATTTCAGGCATACATCTTGAAGGACCTTTTATTAATCCTGCGAGAAAAGGTATTCACCCTGAAAACTGTATTTTAAAGCCGACAATTGAAAACTTAAATAAATTTGATACCGAATTTATAAAAGTTTTAACTTATGCTCCCGAATTAGATGAAAATAATGAATTTTTAAAAGAACTTTTAAAAAGAAATATTATCCCTTCAATCGGGCATAGTGACTGCACTTATGATTTGGCAAAAGAAACTTTTAAAAGCGGTGCAAAACAAATCACGCATATTTTTAATGCAATAAAACCAATTCATCACAGAGAACCCTCTGTTATTACTGCTGCACTAAATGATGATAATATCGCCATAGAAATTATTTCGGACTTAGAACACATTCATAAAGCAGTTATTGAAACCGTTTTAAAATTAAAACCCAAAAATAAAATTCTTTTAATTTCTGATGCACTTTCTATAAGTTATTCAAGTCAAAGAGAAACCGTTTTTGGTGGTGAAAAAATTTTTTATGATGGTTTTAAAGCAACTTCTCAAGATGGTGTTTTAGCGGGAAGTGTTTTATATTTTGATGATATTTATAAAAAGATTTCTGATTTTATTGAATTTAAAGACTTTATAGGGTTTGCTTCAAAAAACATTTCGGAGAGCATAAATATTCCTTTTCAAAAAATTGAAAAAGGAAGTAAAACTGATTTAGTTATATGGAATAAAAATTTTGATGTTGAACAGACAATCAATAGCTAATTACAAGAAAGTTTACAGAATAAATTTGTTTGTATTATAATGTGTTTATTAATTTAGTAATTGAAAGGTAAATTTATGATAAATTCAGTTGTAATCGTTGGCAGAGTCGGACAAGATCCTGATGTAAAATATTTTGATTCCGGAAAAGTTAAAACCGTTTTATCAGTTGCGGCTAACAGATGGGCCAAAGACGGCGAAAAAACAGATTGGTTCAGAATTGAATTATGGGATAAAAAAGCAGAAGTTGCAGGCGAGTACGCTAAAAAAGGTGCTTTGATTGCAATTGAAGGCAGATTAGCTCAAAACAAATGGACAACACCATCAGGTGAAAACAGAGAATATTATTACGTTAGAGCTAATGATATAAGACTTTTAGGTAGAAAAGAAGCACAATAATGTTTATTCAAACAGGCACAATAGGTATTATCGCCGATGATTTAACCGGTGCAAATGATACCGCTTTACAATTTAATTTAAGCGGAGCAAATACTCAAATTCTTTTTGATTATATGCAGGCACCGGAAGGCTTATTAAATACTCAGGTTTGGGCAATTAGTACAGAAACAAGAAATGTCGAAAAAGATGTTGCCGTTCCTGTTGTACGCGGAGCAGTAAAAATTTTATCAGAAAAACTTAACAGCGAATACTTATACAAAAAAATTGATTCCACAATAAGGGGTAATATCGGTCCTGAGGCAATGACAATCATTAATGAACTCGGGTTAGATGCGGCAATTATTGTTCCTGCTTTCCCCGCAGAAGGAAGAACAACAATAGGCGGTTATCATTTATTAAACGGAGTTCCTATTGACAGGACGGAAATGGCTCGCGACCCAAAATCGCCGGTAAAAGAAAGCCATATTCCTACTCTTTTAGCGCAACAAACAGGTTCTGCTGATTTAGTCGGCTCAATTCAATTAAAAACTGTTACGAAAGGGGCTGCACCTATTTTAATGGAATTACATCAATTAATTTCAGAAGGGAAAAAGCTTATTGTAATTGATGCCGTTTCAACAACTGATATTGAACAAATCGTTTTAGCGGTAGAAAAAAGTAATTATAATATATTACCATGTGGTGCCGCTGCAATGGCAAAAGCCTTTGCGGATATTTGGCTTCCGGAATCAGAATATCAACATATTTCTAAAACAATCCCTGATAATCCTGTATTAGTCGTATCAGGCAGCGCAACTACATTATCAAAATCTCAAATTGAGAAACTTACTCATTCTGACGATTTCGAACCTTATACCGTAGAATTGACTTTGGAAAAAATTTCAACTCAAAGTTTTGACGAAATGGTTGACAGATTAGCAAGTCAATTAGTGAAAAACAAATTAGGTGTTGTATATTTTTCAACTTCCGAAAGTGCAGTTGCTTCAAATTTTGAATTTGCAAAAGCTAATGATATTAATCCTGATGACATTCCGTCAATTATAACTGATTATTTGGCAAGACTAACAAAAGATGTTGTCGCAATGCAAAATGTAATTCTTGTTTTAGTTGGCGGTGAAACTTCTTATAAAATCTGCACAGCAATAGGAAGTACAAATTTACAGGTTATTGATGAAGCAGATAGTGCTATTCCATTATGCTTAGACTTTAAAGCACAATGGATTATCACAAAATCAGGAAATTTAGGCACACCTGCTACTTTAGTTAATATTTTAAAATATATTGAAAGACATAAATAAATGAATAAAATACTTGTTAAAATGGGTGATGCAGAAGGTATTGGAGTTGAAATAATTTTAAAATCTTTTCAGCATATTAAAGAACCTGAAAAATTTATTTTAATTGGTAATAAAGATATCTTTCAAAAAGCAGAAAATCAATTTAACTTAAAATTGCCTTCTGATTTAGAATTTATAAACATTGATTATGATGCCGATAATATTAAAACAGGAATTGAAAGTAAATATAGCGGTGAACTTGCTTATTTATGTTTAAAAAAAGCCTGCGATATGGTAAATAATAATCTTGCAGATAAAATTGCAACCGCACCGTTATCAAAAAATGCTCTACATCTTGCAGGATATAATTATTCAGGTCAAACGGAAATTTTAGAAAGCAATTTAGGAAATACTAATAATCAAGCACAAATGCTTTTTGTCGCAGACAATCTAAAAATATTATTATTAACAAGACATGAAGCAATTATTGATGTTCCAAAATTAATTACAAAAGATAATATTACCCAAACCGTAAAAATTTTAAATAAGGAATTAATTGAAAAATTCAATATAAAAACGCCTAAAATAGCAATGTGCGCATTAAATCCCCATGCCGGCGAAAACGGAATCTTAGGGAGAGAAGAAATCGATACAATTAATCCCGCAATTAAAAAATTAAACGATAGCGGAATCAATATTCATGGGAGTTTTAGTGCAGATACTTTAATAGGAAAAGCAGTTAAAAATTATCTAAAGCCTGAATTTGATGCTTATATTGCATGCTATCACGATCAGGCATTACCAGCAGTAAAAAGTTTAGGCTTAGAGAAAGTTTTAAATATTACAATCGGCTTAAGTGCCCTAAGGTCATCACCTTCACATGGAACGGCTTTTGATATTGCAGGTAAAAATATTGCCGATTATAAAAGCATGCTTAATTCAATGTTATTTTTAGCATAAAAATTTATAATGGCAGGTAAATAGAGAATGTTGTACCTTTACCGACAATGCTATCAACTTCAATTTTGCCTTTATGCTCTTCTATGATTTTTCTTGCAAGTGCCAAACCTAAGCCTGTTCCCTGTCCGATTTTTTTAGTTGTAAAACCAAAATCAAATATATTTTTCAAAATACTTTTTTCAATACCTGAACCCGTATCGGAAATTTGGACAAGTGCAAAATTATCTTTTAAGCTTGTTTTTATGCAAACTTCCCCTTTGTCTGATATGCTTTGGCACGCATTCAATAATATATTCATAAATACCTGATTAACATAATCGGGATAACAGGATATCAAAGGAAGTTCGGCATATTCTTTCTTTATTTCAATTCTGTTTTTTGTTTCGTGAGCAATTAAATCAATTGTACTGTTCAAGCCTTCATGGATATCAACTTCTTTTTTCTTTGCCTCGTCTAATCTTGTAAAATTCTTCAAAGACTTAACCATATTGCTTATTCTTCTAAGTGCCTCTTTTGTAACAGGTGAAATTTGCATAATCATTTCACCTAAATCGGATTTATCGTTTTCTGCAATTTTTGATAATAAGTCAAAATTACTCGAAATCGCACCAAGAGGAGTATTGATTTCATGCGCAACCCCTGCTACTAATTGCCCTCACGCAGCCATGTTTTCACTCTGAACAATTTGAAGTTGTGCATTTTTTAATTGCGTAAGCGCATTTTCCAATTCTTTTTTCTGTTTTTTTAATTCGTTATACAATTCTTCTTTAGAAAAAGCGGTCGAAAGTAAAGAAGCAATATTTTTAATCAAATCAGCTTCTTCTTTTTGCCAAGTATTTATAATATTTTTTCTGTATAGAAGCAATGCACCGTATATTTTATTTTCATCAATCGGATATTTCTTCTTAAGTTTGTCGATCAGTT
>JAKSUS010000031.1 GCA_024408745.1 Candidatus Gastranaerophilales bacterium
CACTCACTACACTTCGTTTTCGTTCGTTATTGTTTTTGCTACTTCGAGTTTCGCTTCGCTCACTCTACACAAAATCCGCAAAAAAAACCGGCTACTGCCGGCTGAACTTTTGTGTTTCAAAAAAAGGGAAATTATTAGGAAAGGAAGTTGGAAGGAAATTTTTTGCTCTACTCTTATTAAGTATTGCTTACATATATATAAAGTATATCTTTTTATAAAAATTGCTCTCTTCTTACATTTTTGTTACATAACTTTACATATCCTTCAAAATGCAAAATTGCAATAAAAAAGACTTCTTTAATATTAAAGAAGTCTTTTTTAAATCAAATATTTTATTAATTAACGAATTTCGTTAAGAATATAATTAGCAGCCCAAGCAAATTCTTTGTTAATGCTTGCTGCTTCTTTTACTGAAGCGATACAATCTTTACCGATACGGATAAGAGACATTGCACAAATTCCTCTTGTAATTCCTCTGTTGGATTGGATATGTTCAATCAATTCGGGAACGAATTTCATGCCTTTTGCAACGATTTCATTTTCAATTTTACTTTTTAAAGTTGCATCTGCTGTTTTAGCACTTTCCATTAAAGCATCAAATTCACTTATAACTCTGTCTTGTGTATATAAATTAACAACTTCATTTTCTAATAATGCCTGCATGCTTTTCTCCATAATTTAACTATCAACTTGTTTTTATTATAAACACAAATTTTTAAAAATTATGATTTCCTTACATAATCTTTATATCGTGTAAAGAAAATAATAAATTCACATGACAAGATATTAAATTCTTACTTATTTCTGAAAACTTTTCTGAACGTTCCTATCGTTGCACCGCCTGCATATGCGTCATATAAACAATTTGAAATTTCTCTTGTACCGGTTGAAATTTTCCCTTGTATTTCATTCCATGCAATACTTGAAGGTCTGAATGCTATTCCCGCCTTATGACATTCTTTTTTTAAATAACTTATTTTCTTTTCTAAAGTTTTACTGTTTTCCATTGGCACATTTTCAAAAGGCGTAAATTTTTTAGGTACAAATGAATTTACGCTTAAAATCAATTTTTTATTTTGTTTGATTTTTTTAGATAAAGTTATCAATGCTTCAATATCTTCCTGCGCTTCATTTTGAAACCCAATCATTGCATAAAGTTTCAAGCCTTCTAATCCGTTTTCATAACAAGTATGTACTGCTGACAATATTTGTTCTTCCGTTAATTTTTTATTTATAAAATCTCTCATTCTTTGAGAACCTGCCTCTATTGCAATAGTTGCCGTTTTTTGTCCGCAGGTTGTAAGCATCTTAATATTTAAAGGAGTTATAAAATCAGCCCTCAGTGAACCGATTGAAACTTTAAATTCACTATTTTCTCTTTTTTCTAAAATATATTCGCATAAATCTTCAAAACATGGGTTTGCAGGTACTAATGCTCCTAATAATCCGATTGCTGAGCAGTTTTCAACTCCGATATCAATTGCATTTTTAATTGAATCAAAAGATGAATAATGGCATGGATTATTAATATGACTTGTCATGCAAAAATTACATTTATAAGGACATCCTCTTGTGATTTCTATTAAAAAAGTGTCTGAAAAAGCAGTATTCGACGCAACAACAGGGCTTGAAATACAGTTATCATTTATATAAGTTCTGCGTTTTATATCTTTAAACTGTTGAATTGACGGAACATATATCCCTTCAATTTCAGATAATTTTTCCAATTTCTGTTTTTTAGAAAGATTTTTACTCTCATATAAAACTTCAATGACTTCGTTAATTAATTCTTCACCATCACCAATCATTATAAAATCAAATATGCTATAAAAAGGTTCGGGGTTTGCTGTTAAAACTGCTCCTCCACCCATTATTAACGGAGTATTTTCATCTCTTTTATCCGAAAAAATTTCAATATTATTTTTCTCTAAAATTTTATAAATTGCCAAAAAATCAAATTCAAAAGAAAAAGAAAAACTTATTAAATCAAGATTTTGTTTTGAAATAATCGTTTTTTCTGTATCAGTAAAAATTCTTTCAGGATTAGCCAAGGGATTTTGATCCAATAAAGAAAACAAATGCAAATATCCTAATGAGGACATTCCTATTGAATAATCAGCAGGAAAACAAAACCATATATTTATTGCATCAGAATTTTTTTTACAGGATGAATAAAAATATTTTTCATCATTTATTTGTTGTTGAAAATTCAATTTAAACAGTTTCCTTTTGAATATCTTGATTGCCTAAAAGGTCATAATCGATTTCACTTTCATTAGAAGCAATCGTTGCAGCGACAACCGTATCACTCATAACATTTACCATTGTTCTTAACATATCGGTAAATCTGTCTAAAGCAAACAAGAATGCAAAACCTTCAACGAGTTGTTCATGTGATAAACCTAAACTGTTTAAAATTAATGCTATTGTTATAAGTCCTGCACCCGGGATACCTGCAGATGTGCTTGATGCAACTATTGCCAAAAATCCGACAAAGAAGATAGTCGGTAAATCTAAAGGAATACCATATGCCTGAGTTAAAAATACAATAGCAATACATTGTAACATTGCTGTTCCGTCCATGTTCATTGTTGCGCCTAACGGAAGAACGAAACTGCAGATTTTATTCGAAATTCCTGCTCTTCTTTCGCAACAAGCAATCGTAACAGGTAATGTTGCAGAACTGCTTGCCGTACCAAATGCAACCATTAAAGCTTCGGCAACTGCTCTGTATAAAGCCATAACATTAACTTTACTGAATACTTTTAAAATTATAGGATAAGTAACAAAAATTTGAATAATAACACCTATTACAAATGTTAAAATATATCTTCCTATGTTACCGAATATATCAACACCATAACTTGAAACGGCTGTTGCAGTTAAAGCAAAGATACCTGGTGTAGCTAAAACCATTACCCAATCTGTAATTTTCATCATTGTCGCAAATACAGATTCAAAAAATGAAACAATAGGTCTGTTTATATCACCGATTGTTGCCAATGCCAAAGCAAAAATTATAGAAAATAGCATAATCGGAACCATTTCGCCATTTGCAAGTGATGCTATCGGATTTTGAGGAATCATGCCAAGTAGTATTTGTGATAAGCCATGACCACTATTTTGCATTGCTTCAAAACTGTGTCTTACTGATTCTGCGATACTTGCTTGTATAAAACCGCTAACACCAACACCGGGATTAACCAAAAAAGCGACTGAGAAACCTATTGCTACTGCAGCAACAGTAATTAAGGTATAATACAAAACCATTTTTAAACCGATTTTTCCCAATTGTTTGGAATTACCCATGCTTGCTATCCCGACAATAATTGAGCTAACAACAAGCGGAATAACTATCATTTGAATTGCTTTTATGAATATTTCACCGACAATAACCAATATTTTATGCACTAAGGGATAATATGTTGCAGGGAAACAAATACCTACTATTACACCTAAAATAAGTGCAATAAATATATGCCAGTTACGTTTTGCGCCCAATCCCAATGCTACAAGTATTTGCCAATGTAATTTCATATGCTTCCCTTCTAATATTCTAATTAATTTAGTCCATATCTATTTTATTCTCTTTTTAAAATTAAGTAAAGTCTTAATATGATAATTCTTATATTTTTGTCAATAAAGGTAAATTTTCTACTTCGAGTTCATAAACCGCTTCTGCACCAAGTTCCTGGTATGCAATAATTTTTGAAGATTTTACGCATTTTTTTAATAATGATGCAACTCCGCCGGTAACAGTAAAATATTTCCCTTTAAGATTTTTTATTGTTTTTTTAACATCAAAAGAGCGCTCACCTTTACCAATTGTTGCAAGTAATCCTTTTTCATAAAGTTGAGGAGTATATTTATCCATTCTCATACTTGTTGTTGGTCCGATTGGTCCGATAACTTCGTTTTCATTATTCGGGCAAGGTCCGGCATAAAAAATTATTGCATTATTTATATCAAACGGAAGTTCCTGATTATTATTCAGTAGTTCTTCAAATCTTTTATGTGCAGCATCTCTTGCCGTATAAATTTTCCCTGATAACTTTATATTTACACCTGCTTTTAAATTTCTGATTTTATCTACTTCCGAAGTGTGAATACTTAAAACATCATTATCCCTATCTTCAAAATTTAAAAAAACTTTTTTATTTTCTTCCAATATAATTTCATTTTCTTTAATAACTGCTTTTGCGCTTCTTGCACTATGGCATGAAATACTTATCGCAACAGGTAAAGATGCAATATGACATGGAGCATCTAAAACATTAACCCCAAAACATGTTGAACTCCCGCCTAACCCCATTGCACCGATATTAAGTTCGTTTACTTCATTTAAAATTTCTTTTTCTAATTTTTTATAATCCGAATTATTATCGGATTTATTCAACAAGGCTTTTTTTGATAAGATTACAGCGCCTTCAAAATTTGAACCTATACCAATACCAATTTTAATTGGCGGACAAGGTTTTGAGCCGGAGTTTTTAATCGTTTCAATTACAAAAGATTTAACTCCATCTACACCATCAGCGGGAGTAAGCATTTTCGTTGCGGAAATATTTTCGCAACCACCGCCTTTTACGCTTAAAATAATTTCAATTTCATCGCCTCCAACGATTTCTGTATGGATCAAAACAGGAGTATTATTTTCCGTATTTTTTCTTATAAATAACGGGGCATTAACAATTGATTTTCTGAAAAAATATTCTTTGTAAGACTCTGAAACGGCTTTATTTATAACGGAATTTACATTTTCACCGATAATTTTTACATTTTGACCGATTTTTAAAAATACGGTTACAAAACCTGTATCCTGACAAAGTGGTCTTTTTTCTTCAAAAGCGATTTTTGCATTTTGTAAAATTTGTTTTAAAACTTCTTTTGCATTAATATTTGCTTCATTTTCATACAATTTAACAAGATTAAAATAATCTTCATCAGGAAGATTAATATTCGCTTCCAAACAAAGATTTTTTATCGCCGAATATATTATGTCGGTTGAAATTTCAGCCACTTATTATTCCTCAATAATTCTTGCGTTATAACCTTGATGTCTTAAAGAATTAACAAATTCATAAGCAGTTGCCTGAGTTTTAAAAGACGCAACCTGCAAAGCATATTTACCGTTTACATATTTGATAAAAGGTGGTGCGGTAAATTGAGAACTGATTTGCAACAATTCTTCCTGTGCTGCTTCTTTTGTATCAAAATTACCTATAACAACTTTTAACGTTGTAGTTGTAGGACTAACAGGTGTATCTTTTCTGTAAGGAATTTCTTCCATATCAACACCTGAAGGTTGATTAGCATTGTTATCTTCAACTTCATTTACATCTTTTTTCTTGAATTTTTCATTATATTCTTCAAATTTATTTTTCTTTTCTTCATTATTAAAGAAAGTTAAAACATCACCGGGTTCAACTGTTTCACCATCAACTTCGGAAGCATTTTCTTCCTTTAGTGCCGCTTTATCATCATCTTGCATTGCTATAAATCTTAGTCTGTCATCAATTTCGCCTTTATATGTATCTTCTTCCATAGCAGATAATTCCTCAACCTGCTGAAGATTTGAAAAATTGTCAACAACCAAAGCGCCTACAACCGCAAATACCACAATAGAAATTCCAAATACCGCTAATGCTATATTAATTAACTTTCTCTTACTTTCTTCTTTTGCATTAAGATTTTTAGATTTAGAACCCTTTATCATAATTCTTAATAAACCCCTCTTACTTTTGTTGAAGCACCAATGATACTTTCACATTCTATAATATATTTATTCATAATATCTTCTGCAATTTGTTTAATATTTGTTAATCCCATTTCGCTTGTTAAACCTGCCGCTTTAACAGGTGCACCGCTTGCATCAATATTTACGCCGATATGCATTAAAACAGAGGATATGGATCTTGTGCAAATCGAAACGCTTAATTTACCGCCATTATAAAATAAATCATCACCTTTTCTCATAATTGAATGATCTTTCGGCAAATACGATTTAATAACTTCGCTTACTATACACATAAATAATCTTTGTCTAACAACACCCTCAACCAAACCTATATTATAATGTTCAATGATAAAACTAAGCATGTTTTTACTATAAATCGGAGTGTTGTTTAAATAATCTTCAATATCAACCATATCTTCGATTTTTAAATCACATTCACCTGTAAATGCAACAATAGCATCACCTTGCATCCAATAGTTTTTATAAATCCAAGACGGCGCAAGTTGTTTACCTGTATAAATTATTTCATTATCAATAAAACGACTTTTCATTAACCACTCCTTATTCCTTAAACAATACTTCTACAATATCAAATAAACCCACAGTTTCAAGTCCTTTTTTTAATCTTATGCAAGATTCGCATTTTCCGCAATGTTTTATTTCGTTTGAATAACAACTCCAAATAAGTTCAAACGGAAATTTAATTTCTTTTGCAACTTTTATTATTTCTGTTTTATCCATATTTATTAACGGGGCAACGACTTTTGGTTTAACTAATGTTGAATACTCAAACTCATTATTAATTGAAGTTATAAAATCCTGCGAATTATCACTAAAAGTTCCGGCTTCTTCTTTATTTGCCCCGATAATAATTTTATTAAATCCGAAACTGTCCGCAAAACTGCCTGCAATATTCAAAAACAAACCATTTCTATTGGGAATCCAGACAGATTTCATTGTTTGTTCGGTTTTATTAATATCTTCTAAATCTTCATTATTTAATACGGGAATATCAATATTTTTATTAGTTAAAGCGTTATTTGTAATACTTTTTAGCCAGTCTAATTCAATAATTTTTAAATCAATATTATAATATTCGCACAATTCTTTTACTGCATTTTTTTCTTGTTCAAAAGATTTTTGCCCGTAATCAAAGAATAAAGCAAGTTCAATATTATCAATATCTTTATTTAGTGCTAAACTAACCGAACTATCCAAACCACCCGATAATAAAATAATTGCTTTATTCATCACTCACCTCATTTTCTTCTTCAATGAGAAGTTCTCGAATTTCTTCTTTGCAACACTCCTGAAGTTGTTTAGTAACAATTAATTCTTTTAAATATCCTGAACCTAAAATTTCATATAATGCAAAGACTGCGGCTTTTGCAACTTCTTCATCTTCGTCACTTAACATACCTTCAATTAAAGGAATAACCGCATCATCTTCAATTTCACTCAAAGCTTCAATTGCACCTATTCTAACGCAGGATGCTTCATCAGAGAGTGCATTTTTTAAGGCTCTCATTGATTTTGCATCGCCAAATTGTCCTAATCTTCCCAAGGTTTCAATGATGCGTTCTTTTAAAAATGTAAATTTATCAAATAAACCGTTTCTGCTCTCTAAGATATTCGCAAGCGGTTCAATTGCTCTCATATCACCCAACATTCCCAATGCTTTTGCTGCCGATTCTCTTAAATACATTGATTTTTCTTCATTATCAGTAACAACGGAAATCAAAGGCGTAACGGCATAAGAACTTCCTATTCTTCCTAAAGCATCAGCGCAGGCTAATCTCACTTTATAATTTTCATCTTTGTTATTTAATAAATACAAAATAGGAATAACAAAATCGGGATTTCCGGCTCTGCCTAAAGTATTTACAATTTCGCATTTCAAAGCATTTCCGATATCGGAGTTATCATATTTTCTTGAAAGTAACATATCGGCAATAATATCTAAAGTTAAATCATTATAGCATTTTGAAACCATTTTAATTAAAGAAATCAAAACTTCTACATTTGTTTCAATAGTGATAAAGTAATTCAAAACAAAAGTCAAAGTTTCTTTATCCAACTTTTCTAAGTTTTTTAAAAGTTTAATATGTTCAGGTGCAGGTACATCTTCGGCAATTCTGAATTGCTTAGCCAAGTCCGATAAAAAATTCTCTCTTTCATCACCCATATTTAATTACTTCCGAAGGATACATTGATAATAATATATTAAAATTAAAATATATTCAAATTGTTGATAAATAATTTATATGTTGAAAAAAGTTTTAACTTTTGTAAACAGATATTTAACAAAAAATATTTTCATAATACAATTTAATATGAAATAATAAACATGAGGTTTAATTTATGGAAGTTTTAACCATGAAATATGATGTAAAGGATATGGCTCTTGCTGAGCAAGGTAAAAGACAAATTGACTGGGCATTTAAAGACATGCCTGTATTAGCACAAATTCGTGAAAGATTTATCAAAGAACAACCGTTTAAAAATATCAGATTATCAGTTGGTTGCCACTTAACAAAAGAAACTGCAAACTTGGCTATAACAATGCAAGCAGGCGGTGCTGATGCGGTTATGATTGCATCAAATCCTCTTTCAACTCAGGATGATGTTGCTGCAGCATTGGTAAAATATTATAATATTCCCGTTTTCGGTTATGCAGGCGAAAGCTTAGAAGTATATTCCGAACATGTTAAAGAAGCATTAAACCATAAACCTCAACTTATTATTGATGATGGCGGTGATTTGGTTGCAGAAATTACTAAAAACTGGCAACACTTAATCCCTGAAATCATCGGGTCAACAGAAGAAACAACAACAGGTATTATAAGATTAAAAGCAATGGAAAAAGACGGTTCTTTACCGTTCCCAACTGTTGGCGTTAACGAATCATTAACAAAACACTTATATGATAACCGTTATGGTACAGGTCAAAGTGTTATGGACGGTATAATCAGAGCAACTAACTTATTGCTTGCCGGAAAAACATTTGTTGTAGGCGGTTACGGTTGGTGCGGCAGAGGTTGCGCAACAAGAGCAAGAGGCATGGGCGCTAACGTTATTGTTACCGAAGTTGATGCTCTAAAAGCTTTAGAAGCCGTTATGGACGGGTTCAGAGTAATGCCTATGGCTGAGGCAGCAAAAATCGGTGATATGTTCTTATCCGTTACAGGCGATAAAAACGTTATTGATTTAGACCATATGTTAAGCATGAAAGACGGTGCTTTAGTTTGCAACGCAGGACACTTTAACGTTGAAGTTAATGTTGAAGCATTAAAAGAAGAAACTATTGAAATTAAGGAAATCAGACCGTCATTAGAAGAATATAAATTGAAAAACGGTAAATCAATTTTAGTTCTTGCTCAAGGCAGATTAGTTAATTTAGTTTCAGCAGAAGGACACCCCGCAAGTGTTATGGACATGAGTTTTGCTAACCAAGCATTAGGCATGGAATTCTTAGTTAAAAACCAAGGCAAACTTGAAAACAAATTGCACGTTCTTCCTCAAGAATATGATTACAAAATTGCTCAGTTAAAATTAAAATCAATGGGCGTTGAAATTGATACTTTAACTCCCGAACAAGAAGCATATTTGAGCAGTTGGAAAACAGGAACATCTAATTAATTATTAAATATACACATTCGGCTGATGATATTTATAAGTTTTAATGTGATTAATTAAAATATAAATATCGAAAGGTTAATGTGAATAAATTTTTTAAAATAATTAACAAATCAGGAATATCTCTGCTTTATATTTTAATAATTCTACTTTTACTTTTTGCAATATATAAAGTAATTGATACGTTGTTGCATCCTCCGGTGAATGTTGTTATAAAATTTGAAGATTTAGGACCTGTTTATAAACGAATGCCTGTGTATTACAAAGGTTACAAAATAGGGATTACAAAAAAAATTGAACCGAGTAAGGATTATAAAAGCACACTTGTTACGGTAAATTTTTATCCCAAAGAATTAAAACTTCCGTCCAATACAACTGCAAAAGTCAAAAAGCTTGATACGGGAATTGATTATATTGAACTTTTATATCCTAAAAATCCATCCGGAACATTTCTTGAAACAGGCGAAATAATAGAAGGAAAAACTGCCATGGATATTCAATCCTTTATGTCTGCGCAAGTAGATTCAGGAAATTTAA
>JAKSUS010000032.1 GCA_024408745.1 Candidatus Gastranaerophilales bacterium
AGGGTAATTGGTAAATAATTGTAAAAATTATATTTACAGGAAGCAAATTGCAGTTAGGAGATTTGTTTATTATTATATAGTGTTTTTATTAAAGGATTAGTATTGGAGCGTTTCTTAACAATAGGTTTTTTAAGTAAACTGGCACTTAAAAAGAAAAATAAGGATAATGAAGATGAAGATATTGCTGTCAATGAGGCTAAATTGGCGCAAGCTAAAGAACATTTGCGCTCTTTTATTGATAAGCAATAGGCGGAGTTATTTTTTTATAATGTTATTATAATTTGATTTCCTGATTAAGATTTTCCCAAACTTCAACCATTTCATCTCTTGAAGTTACGGCGCAACCAAATTGTCTTATAACAATACTTGCTGCCAAATTTCCGATTACTGCTGCCTGTTTTGGTGTAGCATTTGATGCTAAAGCAAGTGTAAATGCAGCAACAACCGTATCGCCTGCACCTGTTACATCAAATACATCAGTTTTGTTGAAGGCATTTACGCTAAAATATTTGTCTTTGTCATAGAAAATAATCATACCTTCATCACCACGGGTTAAAAGCATCATTTTGGCATTTGTTATTTTTAATAAATCTTTTCCGGCTCTTATGACATCGTCAAAGTTGTTAATAGAGTATCCTACTGCTTTTTCGGCATCGGGTTGGTTCGGAGTTAAGCAGGTAGCATTTTGATAACGGCCTAAATCACCCTGAGCATCAACAGTAACTATTTTGCCAAGTCTGTTGGCTTCATCAATAGTGAATTTGATAATATTATCAGTCATAATTCCTATATTGTAATCTGACAATAAAACCGCATCACAATCAGGCATGGCTTTTTTAATGTTTGCAATAATTTTTTCTTCTGTTTTTTTTGAAACAGGTTCGTTTAATTCTCTGTCAATTCTGACAATTTGTTGTCTTACTGATTGAGTTGAAAAACCGGAAATACGAGTTTTTGTTGTTGTTGGTCTTTCTTTATCTTCAACCATTAATGAGCAATCAATCTTTGCATCTTTAAAAGCTTTCATTAAAACAGGTGCATAATAATCTTTTCCGCAAACACCGATAACTTTAACTTTACCTGAGTTTAGGGACGATATATTGTGAGCGGCGTTTGAAGCAGCACCTAAAATGATTTTTGTTTCGGAATGTTTTAAAATGAGAACAGGTGCTTCTCTCGATATACGAGCAGTTTTTCCGTAAACCATTTCGTCAATTGCAAAGTCACCAACGACAAGAACTTTTGGCTCTTTTAAACGATTAATTGCATTTATTAATTCTAATTTTTCATTATTCAACATTCTAATCCCTTCAAAAAATTGATTGTACTTTTTAATAAATATATTATACAATAATTATGACATAAAAATTTTTAGAGGGAATATGACTTTAGAAGAAGAAAATGAAAAATATGAAATTTTAGATAACTATCGTAAACAATTACTTAAAGATGGTTATAAAAAATATGTTGTTACGATAAATAAAGAGTTTGTGCCTCTCATTGATTCAATGAGTGTTGAAGAGCGTAATGAAACAATTAATGAAATTATTTCTCTTCATAGCGATAATGTAAATGAAAAACAACAAATGAAGCAAATAACAAAAGGTGTTGTTATCGGGGTTGTTTCTCTAATCGTTTTGATATTTTTTATTCCCGCTGTATTGTGGTTGGTAAATTTGTCATTTAATTTAACTCAAAATAGTTATGCTGAAATGGAAAATAATTTTGAAGTTTTATATCATAAGAAAAAATAGTTAACGGCGATAATTTATGTCGTATTTCTTTTCTATTTTTAATAATTTACCTTTTCTTTCAAGTTCGGTTAAAGCAGAATTGATTTCTTGTTTAAGTGTTTGGGAAGCGATATCTTTTCTTAATGCAATACCGTAAAACTCGGTTGAGTATCTGTCCTGTAAAATTTTATAATCAGGATAATCACTTACTATGCCCTGTAAAATTACATCATCAGTAGAAATTGCATCAATGTTACCTTTTTGCAATTCGTCAAAGGCAAATTTGTAGTTTCTGAAACCTTTAATATTTACTGTAGGAGAAATATATTTTATATTTGATGAAGCAGTTGTTCCTAAAACTATGCCGATGGTTTTATTGGCTAAATCTTTTCCTGAGCGTATATTGCTGTTTTTAGGAACAAGTATTGCCTGACCTGTTTGAAAATAAGGTTTAGAAAAATCTACGATTCTTAATCTTTCCTGGTTTATTGTCATTGTTGATATTACAACATCAACTTCGTTTGAATTTAGGCTTAAAATTCTGTTTGAAGGAGTGAGATAATGAAACTCTACAATTTTATCCGTTCCAAAAATTTTTTTCGAAATTTCTTTTATTAATTCCACATCAAATCCGATAAGTTCACCTTTTTCATTTCTGTATGCAAAAGGTTTTGAACCGTCATTAATACCGACTTTAAAAATTTTTCTGTCATTGATGATTGAAATTAAATCATTATCATGTTTTACTTTTTGGGTACAAGAGCAAAAAGTAAAACAAACTAAAATAAGAAGTAATATTTTTATAATATTTTTCATTGTATTTTCCTCTATAATTACTGCAAATATAATATCATATTATTTCTTGTTATGCGAATGTGTTAATTTTATAAATTTTATCTGTTAAAATGCTGAAAAGTTTTATTTAATAATGTTTCTTCATTTATTATAACTGTTTTATCATTTGATAAAATTTTAACCAAACCATTATCATTATTGTTGACAACTTTTCCGATTTTTCTTATCGGAATATTTTTAACCGCTAATTTGTTTGCAACTTCTTCATCAACTGTTGCGACAAGTGTATAATCTTCACCGCCAAATAAAATCCAGTCAAGTGGTTCTGCGTTTATAATTTTTGCAACTTCTTTTAAATCGTTATCAATCGGAATTAAATTTTCATTAACTTCAATTTCAACTTTACTGCTTTGAGCAATTTTAAATAAAGCGTCTGCCAAACCATCACTTGTATCCATCATTGCAGGAGTTGTTTTTGAATTTTGCAAAATTATTCTGCCAAAGCCTAAATGCGGTTCCGGTTTTCTGTGTGCTTCTTTGAATCTTTCCAAAATAACATCAGGAAAAGCCTCTGCAAATTTTTCTTCATTTTCAAGAATTTCAAAACCTGCTTTGCTTGTTCCGTAAAATCCTGTTGCAATTACAACATCACCGACTTTTGCATTATTTCTTCTTGCCGGTGATAAGCCTTCTGTTTTACCGATTAAAGAAATATTTATAAATAATTTGTCGGCTTTTGTAAGATCACCGCCTGCAACAGTAACTCCATGTCTTACGCAAAGTTCATTCATTCCTTTATAAAATTCTTCAACGAATTTTTCATCACAATAATCAGGTAAAGATAAAGAAATAAAAGCATAAGCAGGAATTGCACCGTCTGAAGCTATGTCGCTTAAATTTACTGCTATTGATTTAAAACCTAAATCAAGCGGAGTTGTCGTTTTTAATCTGAAATGCACATCTTCAATCAAAGTATCGGTTGTAACAACAATTCCTAATTCTTCTAAATATGCGGTATCATCACCGATATAGGAATTGTTTGCAAAATTGTTTTTTATAAGTTTTAGTAAATCAAGTTCGTTCATTACTTAATTGTAGCAAATAATAAATCATGGGGCAAAAAATTACAATAAGTATGATTTGTAATATAATCATATTATGGATAAAGTTGTTTTAGATTTCTTAGAAAAAAGAGAATTAAAAATAAGTACAAATACGAAAGCCAGAGGACATTTAGGCTTTTATTGTAATGATAAAATTACATTGTCCAAAAATCTGCCTGAAGAAAAGCAAATGTCTGTTCTGTTGCATGAATTTGCTCATAAAATTCATAGTGAAATTGAGCCTAATTATTATCAAAAAGGCGGAAGTTTAGAAAAACTTTTTCAAACAGATGATGTTGAAGTTTTTGAAAAAGAATTATTAAAAGTAACCGAATTTGTTGATGAAAATTCAAAATGTTTAAATTTAGAAAATATGAAAAGCGAATACAAAGAAAAAGTGCAATTCTATGAAGAACTTATAAAACAAGAGTTTCCTGATTTTGTAAAATCAAAAAAATTTAAAGAGTATGAAAAATATCAGCGAAAAAACAAATGTAAAAGTAAGTATTTTTTAAAGTATGACCATATAAAAATTTATACTCCTTGGCTGTTTAAAAATGAATTTTATTCAATAGAAAAAATTGATGAGGATTTTCCTGAACTCCCTTTGGTGTTTAAAAATTATTTTTATCTTTTGTCAAATTACAGAAAACAAAAGAAAGTTCAAAATAAAATAGCAACTTTAAAACGTTATTACAAAAAACCGACGGAACTTTTTGCACGTTTCGTTGAAGGGTTAGCAAAGGACAGAGAAATAACCGAAATACTTGCACCTAATGTTTGTAAACAATTTTATTCTTTAGCTCTTGAAGGATATTATAATGATTTACCCGAATTTTTAAAAATTATAAATGATTTTAACTTATGATTTTTTGCCATAATGAATCAGTTATGTATATTTCATCACCAAAAATATATTTAGCCGGTGTTTCTATTGTGCGTTTGCACATTTCATTTGAAAATCTGATTTTTTCAGAATCTTTGTAATATATTTTTTGAAGCATATCTTTGAAGAAATCACCTGTTCTGTCTATGCGGTCTGTTTTTATTATACTGAGTTCTACAACAGGATTACCGGTACCTTTTTGAGTATGCAGTTGTTCATTGTGCATAAATAAATCGGCTAATGATTTTTGGCTTGGAAATCTGCTTATAATTTCAAAATCTTCTTGTAATTTTAAGATTGTACGTCCTGTTGTTGAACATCCGGCTCTTCCAAACGGATCATAAACTTCTACTGCATCTTCAAAAGCTTTTTCTGATTTTTTCCAATCTAATTGGTTAAATAGTTTTTTATGTGAAGAAGGTACACGAATAAATCGTCTTAATAAATTAGGTGGTAAGGCTTCATATTCATTGCATCCAATTGTCATAGATAAAAAATTATATAAAAATGTTTCTTCATTTTTGTGCAAATACTGTTTTGCTTTTAATTTATCATTATAATGTGGTCTTATATACAAATCCATAAAGGATTCAAAAATACCTTCTGTATTTTTAGCAGAATTTCTGCTGCGTTTTCTGTTAGGATTATTTATTACTTTTTCCCAATCATTATCATTAAAAAATCTGAATTTACTGCAATCATACCTGTCGACCCCGGTATTCCCATCTGCACAAATATACAAGCTTGAATGTAATCTGTTTATTTTTTCATTTTCGGGTAAAACATAAAAATGTTTAAATATTTCTTTTAAACCTTCATGATATTCTTTGTCAGCTAATTTTTCTTCTTCTACAAGATTTTTATCAAGAGGATTTATGAAGAAACTGTTTCCATTTTCAGATTTTAATATAACTTTTAAATTTTTATATTTTTCAGGATTTTCTGCTAATAATTTTACAACTTCCCTTTCAACTTCAAAAGTATCTTGTATTCCTAAAATAAACGGT
The DNA here is from genome assembly GCA_024408745.1 of Candidatus Gastranaerophilales bacterium. GTDB lineage: Bacteria > Cyanobacteriota > Vampirovibrionia > Gastranaerophilales > JAILCC01 > JAILCC01. Next base: position 5,525 of record JAKSUS010000032.1, read on the forward strand.
GGTTTTCCGTCATTAACTTTTGTAGCGACTTTATCTGCATATTGTACTGCTTGATTTAATAATGTTTCTGCTGCAACTTTTGGATCTAAAATTGTATGATCTATTGTTCCTGTCAAGCAAACTCTAAATTTACCATCAATAAGAGGTTTATAATATTCTTCTCTTAAATCATCGGGAAGATGTTTTTTGATATATTTTAAATAATTATCATAATCTAATTTATAAAATACATCGCCGTCTATTAAATTTTTATTATAATCATTTTTAATCCCTCTTTTGATTTGTATTTTTGACATAAAATCAAAAGAGCCGGCATGGTAGCTGAAACTTTCGGGAGGATAGGTTGAAAGGATTTCTTTGAGTTCTTCTTTCCCCATAATTGACTGAACATCTTTTAATTCTTTTTTTATGCCGAAAATTTCTTCTAAACCTTTTATTAATTTTGATTTATATTCGACATCAAAATTCAAAGACTCACTTACATCCGGTAATACTTTTTTTACTTCTTTTGCAGGTATATTTTCAGGTGTTTTAGGTGAAGTAAGATTTACTTTTTTTCCGTTTTTGTACATATACACACCTGCAAATGTTATCACTCCAAGTAAAGCAAGCGAACCTAAAAGTAAATTTCGTCTGCCTATTTTATTCTTTTCGCTTTCCTGGTTCTCTAAAGGTTTAGTAGCAGGGATATTTTGAGCAGAAAGTCCGTTTTTAACTTTAAAATCAGAAAATACTATTTTATCTATCGGCATGATATTTTTTCCTCTTAATAACAGTATATATCATCTGCAGCACTGCTAATATCAGAAGATGATACATATTCACCTTCTTTTAAATCTACTAAATTGTTTTCAAGATTTTGTATTTTTCTTTTGAGAATACTATGACCGTTATCAATTGCTGAATTACTCAAAACACTAAAAAGAGTGAATTTTTCCGGTTTTGTTTCGTCAAATAATTCAGGGAAATATCTTCCGGGTGCTTTATCGTATCCTCTAATAACATTTTCCAAAAATGCTACTGTTTCAGGGTACCACTTACTTGTACATTTATCCCAGTGAGCGCCAAATTCTCTCATATATTCAAAATATTCTGTTTCTGCTTTTGTTCTTGGTGTTGATTGAGGTTCAAAGTTTTTAAGTTTATGTGCCGAAAACTTAGCAAGAGCTGAATATCTTACTAATTTCAACATATTTCTCGGTCTTTCAATATTATCATCAGTATATAAAAATTGTAATCTGTTATTTCTTAAAATTGACATTCTTAATAATTCAGCATCAAGAACATCATCAGAAGGATTTTTAAATACTTTGGCTTTTACCGCTTCAAAATCATTATCATATTTTCTCGCTAATTTTTCTGCATATTTTCCTCTTAGTTTTAAATAATCTTTTAAAGTTTCTCTTATTTCTGCTTTGGCTTTCGCAATGTTTTCATTATCATATTTGTTTAGTTTAGTAAGCTTTTTCAATTCTCCTATGGGATAATCGGCTAAAACACCTGCTTCAAAAGCAGAGGCGCATGTTTCAACTTCGCAGGGAGCAAACGTAAATGTTACATTATGAGATTTACTATGTGTTCCTCGTAATAGTGCCCACTGAAAATCTAATGCTTTTGCGGTTCCGTCACTTGTATCAACAGCCATATTTGAACGTGTTAAATCCGGATCAAATATATCCGCATCATCAAATTCTTCTAAAATTTTTAATGCTGTTTTCATATAAGTAGGAGTTATTTCAACACCGCGAGATCCGTCAGGTGATGTTTTAGAATTAATTGGTGCTAAATTAGGCATATATTTGCTTAATAAAAAACTTGAACCATTTTCTGTTTTTACATATGCTATTGGCTTTTGTGTATTATCGGAAGCTTTTGCTGCTTCACACATTGCATCATATTCGTGTTCTAAACCTCCTAAATCATCATCATCTCTGACTTTATATTTTAGCGGGAATGATTCTTTTATTACGAATTTAGGAATTGATGAATTATCGGATTTGACCATGAAAACTTGTCCTGATTCGCCCGCATCAGTTCTAAAAATGGTTAAATCACCATTTGTATATCCTTTTTCTGCATTTCTTCTGCTGTTTTTGTTTTTGGGAAATCTTTCTTCAAATGTGTCAATAAAATCTTTTATACTTGAATTTAACGGTTTTTCTGATTTTTCTTCAATTACTCTGCTGTTAAAATTTTGATTTCTTAAATTCGGAAGTTGATACAAATTAGTAAATGAAACTTTCATGTAAATATACTCCTTTATGATACCTGTAATAAATGTATTTTCTCTGCTAATCGTTCTCCTGAATAGCATGCGGTTTAAATATTTTATATTCCTAAATAAATTTATTTGCTATTTTTAATGTTATTTTTACCATATTTGTTACATTTCTTATTATTGATTATAAAAAAGGACAGGTAAAAAACTTTACCTGTCCTTTAAATATTTAAAGCCTGAAAGCTTATTTCATTAACTCACCAACTGCTTTGTAAACAGCCATTCTTGTAGCAGCATCACCTTCTGCTTGTGCATAAAGTGCTTCAGCTGCTTCAGGATTTGTTTTAAGCAATGATTTGTAACGACCTTCGCTTCTGATGAAGTCTTGGTAGCTTCCTGTAGGTTCTTTAGCATCCCAAGTGAACGGTTGTTCATTATCGGGATTGTATCTGTAAAGTGGGAAGTAACCTGCTTCAACGGCACGTTTTTGTTCTGTTTGAGTTTTACTCATATCAATACCGTGTGCGATACAAGGTGCATAAGCGAATATGATTGATGGTCCGTTATATGCTTCTGCTTCCTGGAATGCTTTTAGAGTTTGGTTTCTATCTGCACCCATTGCAACTGATGCAACATAAACATAACCGTAAGACATACTCATTAAGCCCATGTTTTTCTTGTATGTGTGTTTACCGCCAGTAGCAAATTTAGCAACAGCACCGGTCGGAGTAGATTTAGAAGCTTGTCCACCTGTATTTGAGTAAACTTCTGTATCAAGAACTAAGATATTAACATTCTTACCTTGTGCAAGAACGTGGTCAATACCGCCGTATCCGATATCGTTTGCCCAACCGTCACCACCTATTATCCAAACTGATTTATCTGTGAAGTAGTCTTCTAATTCTTTAACTTTTGCTAAATTAGGACAATCACATTCTTTAGCATATTTGTTGATAACTGCTTTAGTTGCATTAGCTGTTGCAATTGCTTCTTCGGTTTTTGAATTATCCCAGTTAGCCATTGCAGCATTTAAAGCATCTTTCAAATCTTGAGGAGTTTTGTCGCTTTCTAAGATTTTACCAACGTATTGTTTTAAAGTTTCTCTGTTTGCATCAACAGCTAATCTCATACCGAAACCAAATTCAGCGTTATCTTCAAATAATGAGTTAGCCCAAGCAGGACCTCTGCCTTCTTTAGTTTTTGTATAAGGAATAGTCGGGAAAGTACCTGAGTAGATTGATGAACAACCTGTTGCGTTAGCAACGATAGCATTTTCACCGAACAATTGAGAAACAAGTTTAACGTAAGGTGTTTCACCGCAACCTGCGCAAGCGCCTGAGAATTCGAATAACGGTTTTCTTAACATTGCACCTTTAACTGTTTTAGCGGTATTTTTACCCATAACATTATCGGGAGCTTCATCAAAGAATTTTTCGTTAACTTCTTCACATGCTTCAACTTCTTTTTCAATAGTTGACCAAGAAAGAGCAGGTGTTTCAGGTTTTCTTTGGTTGATAGGACATTGATCCAAGCAAACACCGCAACCTGTACAATCTTTGCAATATACTTGAACTCTGAATTCTTCACCGTTAGCATTTGGCATAGCTTTAACAGTTTTGAATGAATCCGGAGCATCTTTCAATGTATCAGCTTCAAATAATTTAGTTCTGATTGCAGCATGCGGACATGCACTTGCACAAATACCGCATTGTGCACAAACTTCGCTGTTCCAATGAGGAACACGAGGTGCGATACCACGTTTTTCTAAGCAAGCAGTACCTGTAGGAATTACACCGTCAATGCTCATTGCTGAAACAGGAATATCATCACCTTTTTGTCTCATTGATGGTTCAATGATTTTCTTAGCAAATTCATTTGCATCATCAGGAATCATTTTAACGTTTTCTGCTGAGCAAAGACCGTCCAATGTTGCCGGAACAGGAACTTCTTCGCAGGCATCAACTGCTGCATCAATAAGAGCAATGTTCATATTTACAACGTCATCACCTTTTTTCTTAAAGGTTTTCTTAGTCATTTCTTTCATACCTTCAAGAG
>JAKSUS010000033.1 GCA_024408745.1 Candidatus Gastranaerophilales bacterium
CTACGGCATGTTGAAAATTATACAATTTTTATTATTTATATTCCACGTTTTTACAAATTTTAAACTAGAAGCCAAATAAAAGTTACAAAAATACATAAAAATTCAAAAAAATTAACATAACTCGATAATTGTAACCCCATCTGAACCTTCAAAATCTTTTCCCATCCTAAAAGTTTTAGCATAAGCAGAATCTTTTAAATATTCTCTAACAGCTTGTCTTAATGCTCCGGTCCCTGCTCCATGAATAATTGTAACTTGCGGAAGGTTTGACAAACTCGCTTCATCTAAATATTTATCTAATTTATCAAGTGCATCTAAAACTCTCATTCCTCTAATGTCAATTTCGGATGGTGTTCTGTATTTTTTAAATTCAAATCCTTTTTTAATATCAATATTTAATTTTTTTACCGCTTTTTTATCTGTGAAATAAACATCTTTTGCTTTAACTTTTATTTCAATATTATTAAATACAACAAGCATGTTGCCTGATTTATCGGGAAGTGTTTTTATCTCGACAACCTGATTTAATTTTTTTAAAAATACGCTATCTCCGATTTTTGCTGAATTCCAATCAACTTTCTTAAATATCGGAGCAATTTCTTCCATATCATGTTCAAACTCTTGATTTGCATCATTTTCCATTTTTGAAAGTCTTGCAAAAGCACGTCGGGCGAGTTTCTCTGATTTTGTTTGCCTTATCTCATCAAGAATTTGTTTAATTTCTGTTTTGGCTAAAATTATTTTACTTTCATATTTTTTCTTATAAATATCAACCGTTTTCTTCCTTTGTTCTCTTACTTTTTCAAGTTTTTCGGTATAATCATTTTCAAGTTTCTCAACTTCAAGTCGTTTTTCTTGTGCAATTTCAACGTTTTTGTCAAGTTCTCTTTGTGCATTTTGCAAGCCTTCTAAAACTTTACCCGTATTATCTTTTTGTGTGTGATAAATTTCATTTGCTTTATTTGCTATTGTTTCATTTAAACCTAAATTAGTTGCAATCGTTATCGCGTTACTTTTTCCGGGAATACCGATAAGCAATTTATAAGTCGGTTTTAATTTATCTGTGTCAAACTGAACGGAGGCATTTTCAAAACGTTCAAAAGTATAAGCTAAGGCTTTTAATTCTCCGTAGTGCGTTGTGACAATTGTTTTTGCTCCAATATTATTAAGATATTCCAAAATTGCCTGAGCAAGTGCCGACCCCTCTTGTGGGTCAGTTCCTGCGCCGACTTCATCAAGTAAAACGAGAGTATCATTATCGGATTTATTTAAAATATCAATAATATTTTTTAAGTGTCCTGAAAATGTTGATAAACTTTGCACAATACTCTGTTCATCACCGATATCTGCAAAAATATTTTTAAATGGGTAAATATTGCCTGATTTTGCAGGAATAAATAAACCTGCTTTTGCCATTAATACACAAAGTGCAACACTTTTTAACGTTACGGTTTTTCCGCCTGTATTTGAACCTGTAATCACTAAGCAGTCATATTTATCGCCTAATTCAATATCGTTTTCAACTACATTTTCTAAAAACTTTAACAATATCGGGTGCTTGAAACTTTTTATATTGATTTTATGTTCGTTATTTATATCCGGTTTAGAAGCTTTGATTTGAAGAGCATATTTTGCTTTTGCAAAGATGAAATCTAATCTTCCGATAATTTTGTGGGAGTTTAAAATATCTTTTTCTCTTAATAAAATTTCTTCCGTAACCTCAGATAAAATTCTTTTAATTTCTCTTTCAATTTGAAGTTCCAATTCAACTACTTTGTTATTTAATTCAACAATGTTTTTAGGTTCAATAAACAAAGTTGAACCGCTTGCGGAAACGTCATGAACTATACCCTGAACGTGTGCCTTGTGTGCAACATTAACAGGAAAAACATATCTCCCGTCACGCATTGTGTAAATTGGCTCTTGCAGATATTTTTCAAGAGTTTGCAAGGTTTTTGAAACAGTATTTTTTAAATTGGCAGAATTATCTTTAAAAGCATTATTTAATGACTTTAATTCAGGACTTGCATCATTTTTTAATTGACCGTTTTCATTAAATAATTCAGATATTTTTTCTTCAAATTCTTTATCTTCAAATAAATCTTTTGAAATTTTTGAAAGTTCTTCTGCAACATCAGCATTTCTTGTAAAAAATCCTTTTATTAATCTGGACATTTTAAGACATTTTATCGTTTCTAAAATTTCATCTTCCGATAAAATTCTGTTTAATTTTGCCTGATAAAAAATTTCTTCAATATTTAACATTGAATTAAGAGGAGGAATAAGCATTGAGTTAGTTAATTTAACGGCTTCATCAGTTAAATTTAATTCATATTCGATTTTATTTATGTCATTAAAAAACGGCATTTCAAGGGATAAAGTTTTCCCTAATTGCGACAACGCACAACTTTGAACTTCATTTGTTATTTTATTCCACTCTAATTTTTCTAAAATATCCATAAAAATATTTTAAAATAAAAAAGGGAGTTTGTCTTATAAAGTTTTTAACTATTATTTATAATATTAATTATGATAACTATTGATGAAAAAATAAATCTTGTGTAAAATATGAATTATGAATATTGTAGTTTGCTTAAAACAAGTTCCTGATACTCAGGATATAAAATGGACAGATAAAGGCACAATGATTAGAGAGGGAGTAGAGAGCATTATTAACCCTTTTGATGAATTTGCTCTTGAATATGCTCTTAAAATCAAAGACAGATTGCCTGATACTAAAATAACCGCAATTTCTATGGGACCTATGCAGGCGACAAACTTATTAAAAGTTGCTGTTGCAAAAGGTGCTGATGAAGCGATTTTAGCCTGTGATAAAAAGTTTGCAGGTGCTGATACTTATGCAACGAGCCAAACCTTAGCCCATACAATTAAAAAATTTATACCCGATTTTGACCTGATAATTTGCGGTCAATTCGCGATTGATGGTGATACGGCTCAAACTGCACCATCTTTAGCAGGACATTTAAACGTTAATCAGATTACATTCGTAAATAAAATTATTGATTTTGATGAAACTTCAATAACCCTTCAAAAAGATACTGATGAAGGTTTTATTGATTTAAAAGCAAATTATCCTCTTGTTATAAGTGTTTTAAAAACGAACGAAGAACCTCGTCCTTATTTAATTAAAGGTTATATAAATTCTTATGATAAAGAAATAAAAGTTGTAAATAAAGACGATATTGAAATTGATGATAATTTAGTCGGTTTTAAGGGTTCACCCACTTATGTTTCAAAATCTTTTCCGCCTCATTTTGAAAGAAAATCAGAAATTTTAGAAGGCGATACTGATGAAATTTTAAATAAATTATTAAATATTATTGAAGAAAAGAAAACGGAGGGAAAATAATGAGTTTAAGTATTTTAGCCCTTCGTACAAGAAAACATAATCTAGAAGAAGTTTCTTTAGAGTTATTAGGAAAAGCAAAAAGATTCTGTCAAGGTTAAATTAATGTTCTTTTGCCGACTGGAAATGATGATACTTCAGATTTAATCAGGCAAATTGAACTTGCCGGTGCAAATAAAATTTATTTAGTAAAAAATGAAATGTTATCAAAATATGCGACTATTCCTTATAAATTAGCGATTTTAAAGGCATTGGAACAAATAAAACCCGAAATATTATTAATCGGTGCAACCGTTAACGGCAGAGATTTGGCTCCGAGAATAGCATCAAGTTTAGGCGCAGGTTTGACTGCTGATTGTACCGAATTATCGCTTAATGAAGAAGGTAAATTAGCGGCGACACGTCCTACTTTTGGCGGTTCACTTATGGCAACGATTTTATCGAGAACAGATATCCAAATGGCAACAGTTCGACCGAAAGTATTTAAAAAGCCTCAAGATGATGTTAATAATAAAGCTGAAGTTATTGAAATTAATGTTGATATTGAAAATAATTTAACAAATATTGAAGAACTGAATTTTATCGAGAAAACCTTATCGAACAGTTCAATAGAAGATGCTGATATTATTGTTGCAGGCGGTAAAGGGGTAAAAACTGAAGAAAACTTTAAGCTCCTTGAAGAATTAGCCACGTTGTTGGGCGGAAAAGTTGGGGCTTCAAGAGGCTTGGTTGATATGGGAATTTGTAAAAATGATATACAGGTAGGACAAACGGGTAAAACCGTTAATCCTAAAATATATATTGCATGCGGAATTTCAGGTGCAATTCAGCATATTGAGGGAATGAAAAATTCTCAAACCATTATTGCAATAAACAAAGATAAAAACGCACCGATTTTTAAAATCGCAGATTATGGGATTGTTGGTGATTTAGGCGAAATTATACCTGAATTGTTAGAAAAAATTAAGGGGAATTAAAAAATGAGAGGGAAATTTATAACTTTTGAAGGGGCAGACGGTTCGGGAAAAACAACACAAATCGAAAAAGTAAAAGCATATTTGGAAAATAAAGGTTATGAGTGTTTATTAACGAGAGAACCGGGCGGAAGTAATTTAGGAAATAAAATCAGAGAAATTTTACTTCATTATGACGGAAAAGTTGATGATTTATGTGAATTGTTATTATATATGGCAGACAGAGCGCAACACGTTAAAACTGTTATCATGCCAGCATTAGAAGAAGGTAAAATTGTTCTTTGCGACAGATATGCGGATTCAAGTGTTGCTTATCAGGGTTATGCAAGAGGACTTGATATCGAGAGAATCATGAAATTAAATTCTATTGCAACTGATGGGTTAGAACCTGATTTAACCGTGGTTTTTGATATTAAAACCGAAACTGCAATACAAAGAGTAGGAAATGAAAAAGACCGTTTAGAGCAGGAAGGAATTGATTTTCACAGAAAACTTTGCAAAGGATATTTGGAACTTGCAAAAAAATTCCCTCAAAGAATTAAAACAGTTGACGCAAATTTATCCGTTGATGAGGTTTATAATCAAGTGAAAACTTTGTTTGAAAATCTTGGCTTATAAACATGAAAAAATTTTTAATTTTAATAATATTTTTATTAACGATAAATAGCGTATCGGCAGAAGAACCGGTGCCCTTTCAACTTAATGCAACTGTTGCAAAGAACGTAATCTTTGGTGATATAGTTGTTTATAATTTATCAAACGGGAAATTACATCTTCCTGATTGTGAATGGGCTCAAAAATGCACAAAAAATTGTATCTATATAAAGAAAAAAGATTTAAAGAAAATGTTTTTTGTTCCTTGTATAGTTTGTGGTGGCGGAGTGGTTGAACCGGCTGAAATTAATGAAGAAGAATAAAATTTATTATTTTTCTAATTTTTCTTTATTATGATTACTCATTCTTAAAAAGTTTTTATTATTTCGCATACTGCTTATGATTTCAGTTAAATGAGGAAAGTTTTTCAATAAAATATCTGCTGTTTCGGGTAATTTGCCTTTTTTTATTGATTTACACAAATAATCATAAATCATATCTTCTTCTAATTTTTTTATTGATTTAACAGAAAGATTATTAATGTTAGAAGCTTTTAACGGTTGGTCATCATCATCTGCTACTATGCTTAATTCCACATATTGATTAGTGTAATCAAGAGTGAGTCTGTCGTTGTTTTCTTGCTTTAATTCACTTATTAATTTAGTATAAGGCGCAAACCTATCTTCAAATGCAGGTGTTAATCTGTATCCGAAGTTTTGTGAATTTTGAATTTTCAATATTTGCATTTTAATATTCCATAATGATTTTATTATCCATATTAAACAGAAACAAAATACAAATTGCTATAACATTTACTATTTAATAAAGAAAAATGTTAATTAATCTTCAAAATATGTAGCACAAGCGTTATCTGTTTCCCATACGGAAACTTTAGTAAGTGTGTAAAATTTTACTTTTAACTGTTTGTAAATAAATCTTGCAATAACTTCACTACTCGGACTTTGTCCTTTGAAATATTCTAAATCGTTTAAATCTTTATGATCCAGTAAATCCAATACTTCATTAACAGCTTTTTTTAAAATCTTAAAATCAATTAAAATTCCTGAAGTATCAAGATTTTCACCTCTGGCAAAAACTTCGACTTTCCAATTGTGCCCATGTTGATGTTCACATTCACCGTTATAATTTAATAGGTGGTGCGCCGCTGAAAAGTGATTTTCTGTTTTTACTTCAAACATTTTATATTCTCCTTATTTCCTAATAATTAATTTTCATATTATCTTCAATGATTTTACCGGCACATCCTCTGCCGTCACCATCTTGCATACATTCTTTTATGCCATTGAAGTTCGTAGCATCTTGCCAAAACTTACCGCCGACAGGATACAAGTAAGAAGGTGCATTATCTGTTATAACAAAGATAAATACATCTTTACCAAAAGCATTTGGTGCTTTGGTTCCGTTTACATCAATGTAGAGGTATCCGCATGATTTTTGAAGTTTATGTTTTCCTATGCCTGCTGCCGGATTTAATAAATCAGTCTTGCAATTTGTATTATTTGCAACGTTTTGAGTTGCAAAAATAACTTTTTTAATATCAATAATGCAGGAATAATTATTTAAATTTTTATCGGGATTTGAGATATTACCAGCCCAGCAATTATTGTTTTTTGAATCTGCTGATACAAATGCAGGTAGCATTTGACTTGCTGCAGAATGGTCATTATTCTGAGAAAATAATCCGGTACATGTTAAACTGCCATTACATTTTTTGTTGTTACTACTATAATGTAACAAAGCTTCATTGAAATTTTTCATTGAATCGCTTAATGTTGTTTGCGTAACATTTTTTTGATAACTGTTGTTTAAATTTGAAGAATACAATGAAAAAAGAAAGCCAATAACTAAAAGCGTAATTAAAATTTCCGCAATAGTAAAAGCTTTATGTTTTGCAAAATACATAATTTCCTCTGTTTAGTGTACATTATTATCCTAATTATACACTAAAATAAAATAAGGTAAATTTACAATCTTTATATTTTTACAATTTTATGTAATAATAATATTAACATTGAGGAGAAAGAAATAAGAAGATGAGAATAGAAGAATTATTGGAATCAACGGTAGACTCAAACGCAAGTGACTTACACCTTTCTGCCGGGTTACCACCAATTATTCGAGTTGGCGGTGAATTATTGAAAACAGAATTGCCTGCATTGGTGGAAAGTGATATTCAACAATTAATTTTCTCAATGTTAACAAATGAACAAAGACGAGAAGTTGAACAAAACCTTGAACTTGACTGTTCTTTAGGTATACATGGTTTAGGACGTTTCAGGGTTAATGTTTATAAAGAACGTGGCAATTATGCGGCAGCATTGAGAACAATTGCTACCGAGACTCCTACGATTGAAGAATTAGGGTTGCCATCGGTTGTCAGAGAAGTCGCAGATATGCACAGAGGACTTGTTTTGGTTGTAGGTCCAACAGGTTCAGGTAAATCAACAACACTGGCTTCAATGGTTAATTATATTAACAGTAATAAGGCTGTTCACATTCTTACTATTGAAGATCCGGTCGAATTTGTTCATACTTCAAAAAAATCAATTGTGCACCAAAGAGAATTGGGTGGAGACACAAAAAGTTTTGCAAATGCACTTCGTTCTGCACTTCGTGAAGACCCTGATGTTATTCTGGTAGGTGAGTTGAGAGACTTGGAAACTATACAGTTGGCAATTACTGCTGCTGAAACAGGTCACTTGGTAATGGGAACACTCCATACATCAAGTGCTGCACAAACTATTGACCGTATTATTGACGTATTCCCTGCAGGTCAGCAACAGCAAATCAGAACACAATTATCTGTAAGTTTAGTTGCCGTATTTGCACAAACTTTATTGCCTAAGATTGATGAAACGGGTAACAGATGCGGACGTGTTCTTGCGCAAGAAATTATGACTGTTACACCTGCTATTGCTAACCTTATAAGAGAAGGCAAAGGTGCTCAGATATATTCTGCTATCCAAACGGGTACGCAATATGGCATGATGACTTTAGAAAGTGCTTTGAAAAAACTGTATGATCAAAGACTTATTGCTTATGAAGATGCGATAGCAGTTACGTCAAGACCTGATGATTTAGTTAAATTACTTGCATTGTAGGTTACTTTATGGACTTAAATGAATTAAACAATATTGATATAATGGATTTGTTTTCAAGAATAGGTGCTAAAGCATCAAAGGTAGCCGTTAATATTTCTCCGCGTTGTGAAATAGAAATTATGGAATTGGATAAGGGCGGACTTATTAACAACTATTCTAAATTTCCGTATAATTATAATAATATTTCCAAAGAAATAGAGAATGTTTCTGATGTTGAAAATAATATAAAAACTGCTTTTGCTAATATGAAATTAAGCAAGGCATCAAAGATTTATCTTTCAATACCTACTTATTTCATGGAGCATGTGGATTTACCTCTTGTTGACTGTACTGATGATGAGATAAAACAAGCACTTGTTACTACCGCAGAGAAGAATTATATTTTTAAAAAATATGATCCTGCAATAAGTTTTTATAAGTTTCCTACAAATGAAAATGAGTATAGTAATCAGATTTCTCTTTGTTATACCGCATTGAGGGCAGACGAATTCATAAAGATTAAGGATATTTTCGAAAACTTAGGTTTAAAAGTTGTTGCAATCGATTCATCCTATGCTTCATTAATAAATGGTGTTATTGCTACAAATATAATTGATCAGGCAATTTATGTTGAAAACAGAAAATGGAATATTGTAAATATTACATCAAACAGTTTTGTTGTATTCGGAATGCAAGGGAATCTTCTCACTTCTTTTTACGAAGAACCTCTTGCTGTTAAATCTTTTTCAGAGGAAGAGATTTATTCCGTTATTAATAGTTCGTTAGAATTGGTTTTATCTGATTATCCTGCTGAACAGTTAGTAGTTGTAAGCCAATCTGACAATGTTTCTGCAGGGTATTTGACGGAAACAATAAATGTAAATTATCCTAAATTGTTTATAGAAGATAACGTTAAATATAAGAAGCGTCCACATGTTGATATGAACTTAAATATGGTTCAGTCACATCAGGAGCAGGTTACCCTTGAAGCTGTCGGTATTGCGGCGCGTGTTAATAATCAGGAATGTTTTAAATTTGACTTTTTGGATGCGCCATTGGACGTTGATACTGCAGTAGAATCGATAATAATACCTTTTAACGGTAAAGATATTGAAATTACTTCTGATAAATTATTAAAAACCGTAATATTATTAGGATTATCAATAGTAATAGTTTGTGCTTTATTGTTCGGTCTTGCCTTTACTCTTGAAAATTCTGCTTCTAAAACACAGGAAGCGGTTGTTCAAAAAGTTAAAAAGTTAGAATCTGAATTGGATATAAAACCTCAAACAACAGGTATAACTTTAGAAGATTTTCTTGCCAAGAGTTATTCTAATAATGTTAATTACAGAAAGTCATATGCGGCAATAGCACGTGAAATTCCTGATATGCTATGGCTTGAAGAATTTCAGATAGCTGATGATTCAAAAGTTTATATTCAGGGGCGTTCATATAAAATGGATGATGTTTTAAATTATTATGACAGTTTGAATAAATTGGGTAAATTTTCTAATCTGAGAATAACTACATTAAAAATTTCCAATACGGAAATATCTGAATTATTATTAACAAAAGATAGCGATATGACAGAAGAAACTACTTATGAGTTTGCTTTCGGTCAGCATGTTTATGTTGAGCCTAATCTAAATGCTACCGATGAAAAGATAGAAAATAAAACTGATTCGGTTCCTTTACCTCCGGGTAGTGATGATGGCAATAAAAAAGATACCGGTAATGATA
>JAKSUS010000034.1 GCA_024408745.1 Candidatus Gastranaerophilales bacterium
AGATACATTTGTTCAATATAATTATAAATATATGGGAACATTATCAAAAGATACGATAAAACCGCTTCCTGATTTGCACATTTGATACCTTAAAGTTTTATATTTATTCCCCGATATGAAGCTAAACGGAGTTATAATAACGGTTGAGTCTGCCTGATTAAAAATTTTTTCCATAAATGCGGAATAAAATTCTTTTGTATTTTTCTGAACTTCGGTTTGTTCCCAATCTTCGTTTAAATTCGCTATTTTAGCGTAAGGAGGATTAGAAATAACTTTTGCATTTTTCGGTAAATTTATTTTTTTATCAAGAAAATCACCGCATACATCATGTATTTTACTGCCGATTTCAATTCCGTATTTAAGCATTAAAGATGTTTTACAGATTTTTAGTGCGGTTTTGTCAAAATCATACAGGTAAAGTCTGCTTTCGGAGATGAGTTTTATTGCTTCTTTTTTACCGATTATATCTAAATAAGTTAAAATTAACTTTCCCGTACCGCAAGCAACATCACAAACGTTATACCCTGATACATTTTTTAGCCATTCGCCCATAACTGAAGCAATGTCATCAGGAGTGTAATATTGTCCGCTATTTTTTTTAGAATTTTTATCAACAAGTGCTAATCCGATTTCATATAATTCGCCAAATTTAGAAATATTTAAAAAATCAGAATTTTCACCGGTTGTTAATGCGTAATTGCAAATATCATCCCAGGTTTTTTCTAATCCGTTTTTTTCAACATCTTTAATATAATCATCAAGATTATATTTCAAAAAAATTTTATCATTTGTTGGTGATTTTGATATGTTTTTAGTTAAAGACATTGTTTTTAGCACGCTGTTTATCCGTGCTTATTATAGCACATATTTATTTATAACTGCCTGTTTTTCTTCCGTATTTATCGTATTGTGTTATTCTGCCTGAAGAGTCTTTTTTATATGAGCCTGTTTTGTTGCCGTATTTGTCATAAGAAGTTGTAGTGTTTCCGTTTGTTTTATAACTGCCTACTTTTGAACCGTACTTATCGTATTGTGTGGTTGTGTTTCCGTTAGTTTTGTAACTTCCCGTTCGGCTTCCGTATTTGTCGTATGAATTATAGCCGGTTGAAGTTTTTTTGTAACTGCCGGTTTTACTTCCATACTTATCATATTGTTGAACCGTTTTGCTTATACGAACCTGTTTCGCTCCCGTATTTGTCATAAGAATTTGTTGCGCATAAGGCATAACTTGTCATAAAAAATACGAATAATAAACTCAATAAAATTTTTTTCATATTTGCCACCTTCCATAAATATTATACGAAATTTATTTAATTATAGTTCATATTATATTTTATTGGCATGTCAGATGCGGACATAAAAAGAGGATGATTAAAAAATCATCCTCTTTTAGTTTTTATTTTAAATCTTAATTATAAAAGCAAACCGTAAACACCGATTGCTAAAACGAATGTTGAAATGCCCATTAATTCATAAGCTTGTTTCTTTTCTTCTGCTGTGTTGCGAGTTACAACAGCGTATAAAGAATAACATACAGCAGCAGCACCGGCAACTGTTGATAAAGTCATAACAGCAGGTAATGCATAAGCGCTTGCAAATGTCATTAATGCAACACCTGCAGCAATTGTTACGCTGCTTAAAATCGGTTTTTTGTAAATTGTTTTTGCAATTTCAACAAGTCCTGTAGCATAACTTAATGCAGCTGATTTTGCTGAAACTCTTTCATCTGCTGCTGTTTTCTCATAAGAACGAGAAATAGTTGATGGTGTTGTACTTGTACTTGCAACTGTTTGCTGTTGAGCAGCATCAATTTTGTTTTCAATCATAATATAAACTCCTTTTTAATAATTTCCGTAACCTCGTATAATAATAAAAAAAAACTTGGAAAAAAAATTGCTATTTTTGTTAATAAATTGTAACGTTTTTTTTATGCAAATTCAAGTTTTTAATGTAAAATTATAAAAGAACAGTATTAAATAAGAGGGATTTTTCAATGATTATAATAATGGAGCCGGGGGCTACCGAAGAACAAATAAATAAAGTTGTAAAGAAACTTGAAGATAACGGTTTCAGAATAAATATGAACTTAGGTGATGTTTTGACTGTTATTGCTGCAATTGGTGATAAAAGACTTGTCCAACCACAGTCTATTGCTTCTTTTGAGGGGGTTCGTGAAGTTAAACTTATTCAGGAACCGTTTAAACTTGCAAGCAGAGAATCTAAAAAAGAAGATACAGTTATTGAATTTCCAAACGGTGTAAAGATTGGCGGCAAAAATAAACCGGTAATTATGGCAGGACCTTGCAGCGTTGAGGCTGAATATAACGGTTTACTTGAAGTTGCAAAAGTCGCTAAAAAATGCGGTGCACAAATTTTAAGAGGCGGTGCTTTTAAACCGAGAACTTCGCCTTATGATTTTCAAGGGTTGGAAGAAAAAGGTCTGGAACTTTTAAAACGTGCAAAAGATGAAACGGGCTTATTAATTATTACAGAAGTCATGGATACAACAGATATTTCTGCCATTGCTGAAGTCGCTGATATTTTGCAGGTTGGTGCAAGAAACATGCAGAATTTTAAACTCTTAAAAGCTTTGGGAAAATGCGAAAAACCTGTTATGCTTAAGCGTGGTGCAGCAGCAACAATCAGAGAATTTTTACTTGCTGCCGAACATATTATGTATGCAGGAAATGAACAGGTTATTTTGTGTGAACGCGGAATAAAAGGAATTGATTCTACTTATACAAGAAATACACTTGATCTAGCGGCTGTTCCTATTATTCATAAGTATTCTCATCTTCCTGTAATTGTTGACCCAAGTCATGGAACCGGAAGAAGATATTTAATCGAACCCATGTCAAAAGCAGCTTTAATTTCAGGTGCTAACGGTTTGATGATTGAAGTCCACCATGACCCCGATCATGCAAGTTCTGACGGTGCACAAAGTTTGACTATTGCACAATTTGAAAATATGATGAATGATATAAATAAATTAATAGGTCGTTTGGATTGGGATAATCAGCATGAGCAACAATAATTTAAAAATTGGTATTGCAGGCTTAGGTTTAATAGGCGGTTCAATATATAAAACTCTTTATGCGCATGGCTTTAAGAATTTATATTGTTTAACTTCAAATGAAAATACTTTGAAAGATATTGTTTCCGACGGTTTTCATGCTTCAGACAAGACCGATGTTTTAATAGATTGTGATTTGATTTTTATTTGTTCACCGATTTCTCAAACCGTTAATATGATAAAAAAATGCTTTGAGATAAATAAAGATGCAATTTATGTTGATGTTGCAAGTTTGAAAAAAAATATTTTATCTGAAATTGAGAACGGCATGCCCGATTGTAAATTTATAGGTTCTCACCCGATGGCTGGAACAGAAAATTCAGGATTTGATGCCTCTTTCGCGGGCTTATTTGAAGATGCGACATGGGTTATTACTCCTTCAAGAAATGTTGAAAATGAAGATATAATTTTTCTTATTGATATAATAAGTAATTTGGGCGCTAATGTGGTTGAACTTAATGCTGATGAGCATGACAAAGCAGTTGCATTAATCAGCCATACACCAATGTTATTAAGTCAGGCTTTGATGTCATCAGCTCTTGATAATGATGTGGCTCTTTCGCTTGCCTTATGTGGTTTTAGAGATATGACAAGATTATCAATGTCTAATAAAATTATGGCAAAAGATATGTTAAATCTAAATAGAGATAACATAAAAGAATCATTACAATTGATAATCGATAGAGCGCAGAAACTGCTAAATTCAGATTATTTTGACGAAAATATTGATAAGATAATCGAAACAAGAAAAAATTTATATACTGAACTTGGTAAAAATAATTATAATAATTAAAATATTATAATTATTGATAAATAAAACTTAATGCTGTAAACCATTGTGTTTATTGTGTTTCTATTTTTCGTGTAAAGAAATGTTACAAAAAATTGAAAAGATTTAAGAAAAAATTAAAGTTTTTTAAGGCATGTGCCGATAACATGCATGTAAGCCTGAAAAGGCATGTAAAACGAAAAGGAGTATAAGTCGATGGGACTAGCAGCAAGTCAAGTAAGATATTTATCATTAACTGCACGCAAAAGCGACCTTGAATATCAATCGCAAATGATAAATAATGCGAGAATTCAATTGGCTAATGAATCTGCTGATGCCACTCGTGCTTATAGTATCGGTATGAGTAATCAAATTATAAGAATATCTCATAATGCTCCGACAACAGACGGCAAAACAGCAACAGTATGGGAAGAATTAACTTATGCTAACCTTAAACAATACGGTTACAGAGTTATAGGTACTGATGGTGCAACATTAGATCCTAATCCATACACAGATTATACTGTAGGTACAAGAATTGATGCAAAAACTTTCAATTCATTACCGTCAGAATATAAAGGTGCTGAATATGCAACAGTTGATATGGATGGATATTATACTATTCAAAAGCCCTTTCATATTGCTACACCAAACTATAACGGCATGGATATTCAAGCCTTATTGGTTAGTGGTACAGGTCACATTGTAACAGAAGCATTTTATAATCATTTAGTACAACATGGTTACGGCACAGGTGCTTTTGTTGATGATGACGGTAATCCGACAACTTATGAAAAATTAGTTGAACAATTTGAAAATGATACGACTAATACATACAGAAAAACAGTCGTTGATTGGCGTAGTGATGAAACAAGTACATTTAAACAAACTCTTTATACAGAAGATGATGAAAAAGTACAAGCAGAATACGAAGCAAAAACAGCTGAAATTCAAGCCCAAGATAAGCGTCTTGAATGTGAAGTTAAAAAACTCGAAACAGAACATAAAGCAATAGAAACCGAAATGGAATCACTCAAAAAGGTAATCGAAAAGAATATTGAACAAACATATAAGACATTCGCATAAGAAAAAGAAAGGACTGTATAGAAAAAGAAAATATTAAGAATTGTAACAATATATAAAAAATATGACTTTAGTATATATTATTCGTTTTTATTTATATATACAAGAATTTCAAAAACAGGACACTAATTTAGAACAATATAATATAAGGAGTAACAAAAATGGGTTTAGCAGCAAGTCAAGCAAGGTATTTAGCCTTAACAGCAAGAAAAAGTGATTTAGAGTATCAATCACAAACAATCAATTCACGTCGTATTCAATTGGCGTACAAAACAGCAGAAATAGCAAGAGAATATTCAGAAGGCATGAATAACTCAAGAATTAAAATGCGTATAGCAACAGTAGGAACAGATGGTAAAACTAATCCTGTATGGGAAGAATTAACATTCTCAAATTTAAGAGATAATGAGTACATGATTATCGGTTCTCAAGGTACAGCATTAGATCCGAGTCCGTATGTTAGAAATGGTAAAACGGAAACACTTAATTATACTAAAAAATCAACCGTACCTTCAGATGTAAAAGCATCTCTTACCCCAAGTGAGTACACAGCTTTACCGGGTAATTCTATAAGAACTTTATACAAGCCTGTATATAAAGATAATACTAATACAGAAGTAGATCATTGGGAACTCAGAACAGATATATCAATAGATGAGTTTAATGCTATTGGTGATGACATTACAGGTAGCGATAAAGCTACTACAAAGGCATTATATCAAAGTGCTTATCAAGAACATCAAGGACAAGTAACTAATTTGACAGTTAATCCTGATTATGCTAAAAACCACGGAAATGATATACAATCATTATTAGTTAGCGGTAAAGCACAAATTGTAACAAGAGCATTCTTCAACTATTTAGAATCTCACGGTTATGATTTCTCAACAGGATTATCAGGATCCGGTCATACATTTGAAGAATTACAACAAGCTTGGGAAAATAGCGAAGATGATTGCAACACCGGAAAACAAAAATCAATTATTGACTGGAGATGTGATGAATCTGAAACTTTCGCATCAAGAACATATACAGAAGATGATGAAAAAGTTTTAGCAAAATACGAAGCAGATACAGCAAAAGTTCAGGCTCAAGATAAACAATTAGAAATAGAAGAAAAGAATATAGAAACTCAACACAAAGCAATTGAAACTGAATTAGAAAACATCAAAAAAGTAATTCAAAAGAATATTGAAGATACATTCAAAATCTTCTCATAGATAGATGATAAGTTTATGGTTGAATAGTTGAAAAGTTTGCAAAAACGACTAAACTATTCAACCGTAAATTGTGAAAATATATCATTCATGCTTAAAAGGTAAGACCAATTGTGTTTTCCTTTTCTAAGTATACTAACCCGAAACTAGCATGGCGTGAAAAGCGCTAAATCCATAAATTTATTTTGCCCTTTTTCGTAGTGAGAAAGGGTTTTAATTTGCCTGTAATTAATTATTCTACTGAATTATTAGTTCTTTTCTCTCTGTAAATGTAAACAAGAGTTAAATCTGTTGCTACAAGCAATAAATCTGCAAGATATAAATAAAAAACAAAATCAAAATTATAAAGAATTTTATGAATCATTCCGCAAAGATAACCTATTATAACAAGCCAAGCAAATAAACGACTCTTGCCTTTAACGTTTTTAGTTACATAAGTTTTTCTGATGGCAGCAGGCCAACTTGCGCCAAAACAAATTAACATTAATGCTTCAAAAATACTCATATATTCCTCTTTCCTTTAATATTGTCTATCCGGTACATATTTTACCAATATTGAACAAGCAGTAGGCAATATAGCTACAACAATTAAAACATTAACAATGCCGAAATTTTGAGCGAGTAAACCGCACAAAGACATTGATAATCCGACAATTCCCCAACTAAAACCGCCGATAAAACCTGAAATTAAACTTTTATACTGTGGCATAACCTGATGTGCCAAAACCATATTTATAGGGACACTTAGCATTGCAAAAAACCCTATTAAAATAAACGTTCCGAATGACACAAACGGTAATGTTTTATAAGTAAAAGCAAAAAGTAAAGTCAAAGGTAAAATTGCACAAAAGGACATTACCATAACTTGTTTTGTCCCTATCATTTTTTCTAATTTTGCACTTGCAACTGTTCCTGCTGCTCCCGCAATTAAAAAGAAAAATAATAACATTCCTATATTCATTGCGCTGTATCCTAATGACTTCCACAAAAACGGTAATAAAATACTGCAAGATTGAGTTGCTAAAGATTTCAATGCCGAAAACATTATTAATATTAACATCGGTTTAGAAGTAAATATTTCTTTTACGGCAGTTCTAAAATGAATGTTGTTTACTTTGCTGATTTTATCGGATATTTTAGGTACATTTATTAAAATAAGTGCAGCAACGGTTAAACCTATAATAGAAGTTAATGATAAAACTTTTGCTCCGAAAAACTGAATGAAAAATGATGAAACAACAGGACCTAAAGAAAATCCCAAAGTTCCTATAGCTAAAAAGATACTCATATTTTTTGCTAAATCTTTAGGGCTTGAATAAATATTAACAAAACTTGTTGCCTGAGGGTGAAAAAAGCCGTTTCCGATACTTCCTATAATTAAAAATGCCGATAATGTATAAACATTATGAGCAAAGCCTAAAAGAGGCAAAAACATTGAGGATAATAATAACCCGAAGAACATAAAGAATCTTTTTCGCCAAAAATCGGATAAATAACCAAAAATAGGTTGCATCATGGAAGAACATAAATGCGATAAACTTAAAATAAAAGTCGAAACTGCAAGAGTGATACCTAAATTTGCCGCCAAAAAAGGCATAATCGGATTTACAAAACCCGAATAAATATCGACTGTTGCATGTCCTGCCCATAAAGTCCTGACTGCTTTTTTATTTGTATTTTTCATTATCTGCCTGATGTTACTTTTTTATTTTTCAAAAAAATTATAACTCAAAAATATTTAAAGGTTATAGGTAATATGACAATATTTCATCTTTTCATCCGTATATTCCTGACCAATTTCTACACTTTTTGTATGATTTTTCATGGATTTTGTTAAAGTTTTCATTAAAATATTCGACAACATGGGTAGATAATGTTTTGCAAAACGGAGATGAAGTTATGAAGCTATATGGTGGAATTTATTTTGATGAAAGGGGTTTAAGCACCTCAATTCGTGGCATGCACATGCAGACTTCTCAAATCAACAATATTGCTCAAAATATTGCAGGATTTGATAAGCCCGGGTATCAACGTATAGAAAACGTTGTATCAAGTTTCTCAGAGTATGTAGGAGTGCATGGATTATCTACCGTCGTAGATGATAAAGTCGGCAGAATTTATGCAACAGGTCATGATTTAGACTTAGCATTAGCAAAGAAAGGTTATTTTCAATACGTCACACCAAATGGTGTAAAACTCACTCGTGACGGTCGCTTCAAGATGGACAAGAATGGTTACTTATTAACAAATGAAAATTACAATGTTTTGGGAAAAGACGGCATGCCAATCAGGTTCGTAAATGTTCCCGATGATTTAAAGCATGTAAAAATCAGCACGTCAGGTGACATTGAAGTTTATAACAAACTAAACGGAGAAATGGAATATATTGCAAGTTTAGGCATTGTAGACAAGACAGGTTCTTTAGCGGATGAAGCAGACGTAAGACAAGGGTATATAGAAAGTTCTAACGTTCGTTCAGAAACAGAGATTATGGATTTGGTACCTATGCAAAGAAACTTTCAGGCGAACAGACAAATGTTTATAACCCAAAACAACATGTTAAACAAAACGATACAATCCTTGAGTCAAAACTCTTAATGAAATGAGGTGATAATATGAATAATTTACAAGGAATAATTTCAAGAGCAACAAACAATGCCGCAGTACAAATGGAAAAACTTGGCGTAATTTCAGGTGCTTCCGCTAACTACACAACGGATGCTTACAAAACCCCTCGTTTTGATACGTTTGTTTTGGCAGACGGAAGAGTTGCAGGGGTCGAAAGATATGACTATTCACAAGGCAGTATTTGCAGAACAAATCAGGAATTAGATGTTGCAATAGACGGTCCGGGGTTTGTTCCTGTTACAACAAAAGATGGCAAAGTTGCTTATACAAGAAATTTATCAATGAAAACAACCAACGAAGGACTTTTAGTAATGGGTGACGGTTCAGTTATCGGTGGCGGTATAAAAGTTCCCATTGACTCTAAAAAAATTCAAATAACTCCTCAGGGTAAAGTGTTAAGTTATGACGATAAACACTTAGAGGGCATTGAAATCGGTCAAATTCCTTTAGTAAAATTTAACAATTATGAAGGACTTGAACAAGGCGATTTCAATAAGGTTTACGAAACGGAAGAATCAGGAAAACCGATTTTAGTTTCAAATCATACAAGTTTTACTCAATATAATTTAGAACGTTCAAACTTCAATATGTACGATTCGGTTAATGAAACATTGAGATTGAATGCAAGTTTAACGGCAAGTACAAGTATCATAAAATTCACAAACCAAATATATCAACAGGCAATTAATTTAGAACAATAGAAAGGGGGTAAATAAATGAATTTAGACAGAATGAACTCAATAGACAAAACACATCTTGTTCTTGATGCAATTTCAAAAAAGCAGGAAGTAAATGCAGCAAACGTTACAAATGCTAATACTCCCGGTTATGTGAGAAAGGA
>JAKSUS010000035.1 GCA_024408745.1 Candidatus Gastranaerophilales bacterium
TATCATGAAATTTTCCGTCAAAAAATACTTTTGAACCTTCATCATGAATCATTTTGAAAACATCAGGACCTACTGATGTGTAAAGTTGTAAACCTACTTTAAATTCTGCGACATAATCTTTTAATTCTCTGACAAGGTTTTGTGCTTCGTCCATTGTATCAACATCAAGAGCCAAAACCAAATAATCTTTAGGTTGTTTAGACATTATATTTCTTCTTAATAAACTATTCTGACTCGTATAATATAACACATCAAAAAAATTTTTTCAAAAAGTTTACTTTTTACCTGGTTTAAGGCAGTAGGGCACTAAGAAGCTAAAAACAACTCTTCAACCCTTCAACCTTTCAACTCTAAACTGATTATCTTTGGTTTTTCTTTAAATTTTGCGGTGCGTGCGTACGTTTCATTGAAATAACTTCAGGGATAGCCTGAATTGAATTCATAATTTTATTTAATTCATCAATATTTTTAACTTCTAAACCTAATTCAATAATACCTCTTTTTGCATGCCCGCCAAAACCGCTTGCATACGCAATATTTGTTTTGTTATCGGTAACCTTTGATAATATTGCCTGAAATATTCCGACTTTATCTTCAATTTCAATTTTAATAGGAACAACATAAGTCTTTTTAGTTTCAACGTTTGCCCAACTAATTGCCATAAGTCGCTCTTGCGGAATTTCATTTAAAGTCGGACAATCTACTCTGTGAACACTTACACCTCGACTTCTTGTAATCGCACCAACAATAGGTTCACCAGGAATTGGCATACAACATTTTGAAATATGATACAACATCCCTTCAAGTCCGACAATATCTTTTTTGCCGTTTTTGGTGGTTTTTGCTTGGATTTTAACAACATCATCAGATTTAGCAAGTTTGGGGAGTTTGTTAATTACTTTATGTGCAGAGGTTTCACCATATCCGATTGCCGCAAATAAATCGTCTTGTGATGTATAATTTAATTCTTTTGCAATTCGCTCAAATTCTTCAATTTTTTCGTATTCATCAAAACGTGCTTTAGTTAACGCTCTTTCTAAAGTTTCGCGGCCTATAACAATATATTCATCACGTTTGTTTTTCTTAAACCATAATTTGATTTTTGATTTTGCGTTATTTGTAACGGCAATATTTAACCAATCCCACTTAGGATTAGGTATTTTTGATGTAATGATTTCAATAATATCGCCCGTAAAAAGATGTGTTTCAAGAGGAACAATTCTGCCGTTGATTTTTGCGCCGACCATTTTATGACCAACTTCCGTATGAACACGATATGCAAAGTCAATAGGGGTAGCACCGCTTGGTAAATCGAAAACATCACCCATCGGAGTAAAGACAAAAACCTGATCTGAGAATAAATCCAACTTAACAAAATTAACGTATTCTTTTGCATCTTTTACATTTTCATCAACTTCTGCAAGTTTGCGAAGCCAAGTGAATTTTTTATCCGCATCAGTCGTTTTAACGGAACCTGATTCTTTATACTTCCAATGCGCAGCGATACCGTATTCGGCTTCTTCATGCATTTGTTGAGTTCTGATTTGTATTTCAACAGGTTTACCTTTCGGCCCGATTACGGAAGTATGTAAAGAGCGGTATAAATTACTTTTAGGCATCGCGATATAATCTTTAAATCTTCCCGGTATAGGTTTAAAAGTTGAGTGAATTAAACCTAAAACGCCGTAGCAGTCTTTTAAATTATCAACAATTACACGAACGGCAATAATATCAAAAAGCTCATGATAATCTTTTTGCTGACGTTTCATTTTTGCATAAATACTGTAATAATGTTTTGCCCTGCCCTTGATAGTAGCCTTAATGCCTGCTTTTGTTAAAGAAGTCTGTATTGTATCAACAAGAGTTTGAACAACTTCATCGCGTTCTGCTTTGGTTTGGGCAACATTTTTTACAACTTCATAATATTTTTCAGGCTCTGTGTATCTTAATGATAAGTCTTCTAATTCTGCTTTAATACGTCCGATACCTAATCTGTTTGCAAGCGGAGCAAAAACCTCCAAAGTTTCTTGTGCAATTCTTTTTTGTTTCTGCAAAGGCATATGGTTTAAAGTTCGCATATTGTGAAGACGGTCAGCAAGTTTTAATAAAATAACTCTGACATCTTCTGCCATAGATATAAAAAGTTTTCTAAAGTTTTCAGCCTGCCTGTCCTCTTTAGACTTAAATTCCAATTTCCCTAATTTGGTAACACCGTTAACTAATTTTAGTACATCTGCACCAAATTTATTTTCAATTTCATCAGGCTCTACTTCCGTATCTTCAAGAACATCATGCAAAAGTGCCGCCATAATTGTAGGCGTATCGGCTTTAAATTCGGCAAGAATTTTGGCAACTTCAACAGGGTGAATTATGTATGGTTCTTCGCTTGCACGATATTGACCGTCATGCTTTGAATAAGCAAAATCAAAAGCTTCTTTAATTTTTACAATATCCTCTTGCTTTCTGCCTTGTTTTTTTAATATAATTTCAAGAGGTTCAAATGTTGAAGACATGTAGCCTAACCTTATACCTTAACATTTATATTTTACAACTTTTTTTGACTAATGCAAAATTTTAATGACTTCAAAATCTCAAAACACAATAAGGGTGTGACTTTTAGCGTAAAAGTCATACCAAATTCTTCTGCATCTCAAATAACCGAAATAACGGAAGATTATCTGAAAGCAAAATTAAATTCACCTCCGATTGAAAACAAAGCCAATAAGGAAGTTATTAATTTACTTGCAAAATCACTTGATATTCCGAAAAGTTCAATAACACTTATCTATGGGGATAAGAACAAACTGAAAACTTTTCTTGTTCCCATAAAGGAAGAAGAATTGCGAATAAAAGTAAGAAAAATATTTGAATAAATTATTCTTCTGTACTTTTATCCGCTTTTGCAATATACTCGCTCGCTACCAAGGAAGGATTTTCCATAATCATTCCTTCGAGTCTTTTAATCTCATCAAAAAGTACTGCCATAATTCTTTTTGATTTTTTCTCCGTTAGCTGCTGCTCCATTTTAAGCCACTCCTACTACTTCAAGTCCAATAGCCCTGTTACACTAACATAAGTTTCGCCTACTTCCAGATCTTCATGTTCATCATGATTATCTAAAAAGTAAAATTCAGATAATGTAAATAATTCAGGTTTTTCTCTTTTAGCAACTTCAATATTAAGTTTTCTAAAAAATTCTTTGATTACCATCATTTACTCCTTTAAACTTCACTTATGTTTTTCTGTACATTATATATATCGGCAAATTTTTGAAAAACTTTAGGATTTTCAGAAGAAAATTTACAAATATTTACAAATTACTAAAATTACTAAAATCAAGTAACCAATACATTTAATTTTTAATAACAAACTAAAATCAAATAAAATTATCTAATATTAATACTATTCAACACTTCCGAAACAGCATAAGATTTATTTAACGGGTAAAAATGCAAACCCTTTACCCCAAAATCAAGTAAATCTTCAACTTGCTTTATAGCATAATCTATACCAATTTTTTTAATATCATCCGGGTTATTTTGATAATCATATAATTTATTTTTAAAACTTTCGGGAATTTTTGAACCTGATAAATTTATAATTCTTTCAATCTGTGAAATACTTTGAATAATCATTATCCCAGGGATAACAGGAATTGTGATACCTAAATCTCTGACTTTTTGATAATAATCTTTAAAATCATTATTATCAAAAAATAACTGAGTAAAAATCACATCAGCACCCTCACTAACTTTTCTGTTTAAATTTAATAAATCAGTTTGAAAATCAACAGCTTCGGGGTGTTTTTCAGGATATCCTGCTACTGCTATTGATAAATCCGTATTTTCTTTTATAAATTTAACAAGTTCATTTGCGTGTGCAAAACCGTTTTGTGGCGGAACAAAATTTTCCGTTCCCTGTGGGGGGTCACCTCTTAAAGCAAGGACATTTTTAATTCCGCTATCTTCAATTTTTTTAACGTATTCTAAAACTTGAGATTTATCAAAATTAACACAGGTAAAATGTGCCATAGGTTCAACATTTAATTTATTTTTAATATCCAAAACCAAATCATAAGTTTTTTCTCTTGATGAACCGCCTGCTCCATAAGTTACTGATATTAAAGACGGATTAAATTTTTTCAAAATTTCTAATTCTTTAAATAAATTTGTAACTTTTGCTTCGTACTCAGCCCCCTCACCTTTTGGCGGAAAAACCTCAAAAGATATAACAGGTTGTTTATTATTTTTATATATTTCAGATAATTTCAAATTTAATCCTTTCCTCTATCTGTTAAATTATTCAATTTTAAAATCATTTCCTTATTTATAATATCATCAATATTTAATTTTCCGTTAAAAAATTCTTCAAATTTTTCATTTAATATATCATTTATCTCGGAATATTTTTCACAAACAGGTGTTGCTTTTGCATTATTAATGGCTTCAATAAAGACTTTTGCATTACTTGGAGGAGGGGTTAAAAAGATTAAAGAATTTGCAACTTTTTTATTTGACGGAATAATCAAACCACTTTCGGTAAATTTTTCCATTGATTTTTCAGATGCTAAAAATTCGATAAATTTCCACGCTTCTCTTTTATGTTTTGAAGATGAGGAAATTGCCCACCCGGAAACATCTAAACCAACTACTGAACCGTTTTTCCCCTGAGGGAATTTTGCAACATCCCAAGATAAATTTTTATCTTTTTTATAAGTTAAAGAACACCATCGTCCGCATAAATGCATAGCAATTTTACCCTGCATAAAAAGTTGAGAAGTTGTGAGTGATGCCTGCTCATCAACCTTTGGTGCAACATGATATTTATTTCTCAAATCAGAATAAAACTGCAGAGCACATTTTGAATTTTCATTATCTATAATAATTTCACCTTTATCATTTAAAATTCCGCCACCGTTACTCCACAAAAACGGAAGCCAAAATAATGAATTTTTCTCAAAACCAACCCCCAAAATATCAATTTTTTTATCGTTATTAATATCTTTTGTAAGCTTTTGTGCAGTTTTTAAAAATTCATCCATAGTCCAATTATCATCAGGATAAGGAACATTATATTTATCAAAAATAACTTTATGATAATAAATAACCAAATTTGAAATATCTCTAGGTATTCCGTAAATTTTATTATAATAAGTAAAAGGGGCAAAAGAATTTTCTATAAAATCTTTTTTAGAAATATTTTCACTATTTCCCAAATATTTATTCAAAGGTTCAAATTTATTTGCATCAATATAGAGTTTTGCATTTAAGTTATTCACAAAAATTATATCCGGAGCAAGATTTGAGGCAATAAGAAGATGAATTTTCTGAAAATAATTATCAGGAATATGAATTAAGTCAATTTTAATATCAGGATTATCCTGTTCATAAACAGCAATTAATTCTTTAACGGTATCAATTTCTGATTTTGAACCCCATGTTGAATAAGTCAAATGAATTTTATTATCGGTTTTATTAGTACAACCGATAATAAAAAATATAAATATTAATAAATATAAAAAAACTTTTTTCATCATGATAGGGTCAAAAGATTTTCCATATTATTATCTGAAATACTTATTAAAGCACGCCATTTGTCAACTTTAACAATGTAAATATTGTTATCTTCGTTAGTTTCATTTAATTTTGTGCAAATCGTAGTTTTCTTTGGCTCATTTGCAAATCTATTTAAAACATAAACATTCTCATTTTGAATACCGATTAGAGAGAACTGACCTTCATGTCTGATTAAATATAACATTTTATTACTTTCTATTTCTTTCTCAGAAATAACTATTGGTTCAGAATCATCTGGTTCCTCTTCAATATTATCTTCTTTAAAGTATGAAACATTTTCCTGCTCTTCATTATCGCTTTCATAATCAAATTCATTTTTAAAGAAAGATTCAGGAATTTGTTCATCCGCATTATCTTCATTATTTTCAGATTCTTTAAAGAAATCAGTAGTTTCAAATTTTTCTTCTTCTTTATCTTCATTAACTTCATAAGCTGATATCAACATTTCATCAGTATTATTCAGAACTTCTGATGCTTCCTCTTTCTCGTTATTTTCAATAGTTTCGTCTTGTTCAATGACTTCTTCGTTATTGAAAATTTCAACATTTGTATCAGAAGCATCTACTGTTAGATTTTCGTTATCATCAATAACTGTATTTTCAGGTAAAATATTATTTTCGTTTTCAACCAATGTTTCATTATTCTCAGAGATTTCAATATTCTCATCAGGAATATTAATTACTTGATCTTGATTATCTTCAACAAGTTCTTCTTCAAAATTATCCGCAATTTCTTCAAGAGGCTCCAATTCACTATCAAGCGGCATTCCGCCTAAAATTCCGTCAAGCCCGCCTATATCAAATTCAGACTCAATAATATTCTCACTTACATCTTGAATTTCATCAACAACATCAGGCATATCAATAGCTTCTTCCGATGCTTTTAAAGTATCCTCTTGTTCCATTATTTCCTCATTATTTTCTTCAATTTCACCCTGTTCAGTAATTTCTTCATTCTCAAGAATTTCAAGATTTTCATCAAAAATATCAACTTTTTGATTTTCATCATTATCCGCAATTTCATCTTGCAAAATAACGTTATCTTCTTGTTCTAATATTTCTTCGTTATTTTCTTCAATTTCACCCTGTTCAATAACTTCTTCATTCTCAAGAATTTCAAGATTTTCATCAAAAATATCAACTTTTTGATTTTCATCATTATCCGCAATTTCATCTTGCAAAATAACGTTATCTTCTTGTTCTAATATTTCCTCATTATTTTCTTCAGTTTCACCCTGTTCAATAACTTCTTCATTATCAGAAATTTCAAGATTTTCATCAAAAATATCAACCTTTTGATTTTCTAATTCTTCTTGTCCATTTTCTTCAAAAGTATCAACTACCTGATTTTCATTATCTTCAATAATTTCTTCTATTAAATCAGTTATCTGATTTTCAGTTATCTCTTCATTTGTTTCAACTTCTTGCGTAAAGTTTAAATTCGTAGTTGACGGAACAAAAACATTTGCAATTGAGGTATTAACAATATCTTGTGTTGAATAATTGCTTTCATCATTTTGTATTGAATTATCTTCAGGAATCTCATTATCATTTTCAATAATATCATTGTTTAAAGTGTTTTTAGTTTCGTCGTTATCTAAATTATCCAAGTTATAATCAGTTTCTAAATTTTCCTCAATATCTTTATTCATATTATCTAAAATCGTTTCGGATATAGCTTCTACCGCATCATCATTATTCAAGATATCATTAACTATTTCATCGGCAGAAGGAATATATTCTTCATCAAAACTTTGTTCTTCATTAATTTCTTCTGCAATTTCCTCTTGTATTACAGAATCTTCCTGATTATCTTTAATTTCATTATCTTCAATTGCCGGCTCTTCCATATTTTCATTTGTACCAAATTGCTCACTTGTATTAATAATTTCATTGTCATTTATTTCTTGAACTGCCAAGGTATCTTCAACGAATTTTGCATCTGCGAGATAATCATCAGGGTTATTTTCTTCTAAACTTGAAGCATCTTCATTTATTTCCGTATTACCATTAACTTCAACATTTTCAAATTCTTCATTAACTGCATTATGTTCGTCCAAAAATTCCAAAACTGCTTCCTGCTCTGCTGAATTAAGATTATTCTCGTTATTTTCCAAAACATCTTCAAGAAAAACATCATCAGTATTTTCTAAAATATTATTTAACATTTTCTTATTTTTATTTCTTATGTAAATAAATAATGAACCACCTGCAATTACAATTATTCCTCCCAATATACCCAAAAGTTTTAATAATTTTGCTAATTTTGCTTTAGGGATAGGCAAATCATTATTTATATCAAAAGTAAAACCTGCTGTATTTTTTACATCTATTTTAATATCATCTTTAGTTTTAACAATTATTCTTGTATAACCGCCGTGCTTATTAGAGGTTTTATAGGGTACAAAATCAATAGTAGCATCTGTTATATATTTATCAAGATTACTAAAATTAACTTTTCTCTCACCTTTAAAATCCATTTCGGGCAAAGAAATCAGATAAACATTTTTACCACGTTCAAAAATTAATGGTTTCGAAAGCATTTTTTTGGTTGTTATTAATTTTAATTCAACCGTATTCCCTATTGTTTTGCTTAATTTAACCTTTTTCAAAACATTATTATCAGTTAACGGAGGTCTGAAAATAGTATTTAATTTCGCCACAAATACAGTCGTAACAGAAATTAAGCCTATAAGTAATATGATTTTTTTTATTAAATTATTATTCAAAATAATACTTCCGAGATTAAACTTTTATAATTATTTTACCATTTTGATTAAAAAAAGTGAATAATGTTAAGGTTAAATACACTATTGAAGTAATATTGCCATAATTTAAGCATTATTAAAATCCTAATTACATATACTTGTTTTAATCATTTTTTTTCACTAAAATAAAGGTATTAAAATTAAGAAGAATTGAGAAATGTTTAAACCAAAATTTACACTTGAAGAATTAATCAAAATTACAAACGGGGAGTATACAGGGAATATAAAAAAAGATACTTCTTTTTCTATATCAACCGATACAAGAACAATTACTAAAGATGATGCGTATTTAGCAATATGTGGTGCTAATTTTGACGGTCATAATTTTGTTCAAAACGCTTTTCAACCAGGTGCAAATTTAGCAATAATTGACAAGAATCATTCTTCTTTAAAAAACGAAATAAAAGGTAATTTTTTAATTGTTGAAAACACTTTATGCGCTTATTTATCAATTGCAAAATTTCACAAAGACAGATGTAATACTAAAATAATTGCCGTAACAGGTTCATCCGGCAAAACGACAACAAAAGAATTTTTGTATAGCGTTTTCAATGCAAAATATAAAACTCAAAAATCAATTAAAAACCATAATAACGAAATAGGTTTATGCCAAACGCTTCTCTCAATCGAACCCGATACAAAATATTGCATAGTTGAAATGGGAATGAGAGCAAGAGGCGAAATTGATTTACTTGCAAAATATGCCCGCCCCAATATTGCAGTTATTACAAATGTCGGTAATGCACATATAGGGATTTTAGGTTCAAGAGAAAATATTGCAAAAGCAAAATGTGAAATTACAAATTATTTAACTGAACAAGATTTATTAATTGCACATAATGAAGAACTGATTAAAAATACTTTAACAGGTAATTATAATAAGATTTTTTATGATTTGGACGAAGTTAAAATTATAGAAAAATCTGAAAATTTGTGTAAATTCAAATATAATGATTTTATTTTTGAAATTACAGATAGTGCAGATTTTAATATTTTAAATGCACTTGCCTCAATTAAGGCTGCAAAAATAGAAAATTACACCAATGAAGAAATACAAAAAGGATTAAATGAATTTCAAAATGTTGAATTCAGAAA
>JAKSUS010000036.1 GCA_024408745.1 Candidatus Gastranaerophilales bacterium
GAAAATCTTATGTCAAAACAAGCAAAAATTACTATCGGTCATAATCCTAAAAATGTTGAAAGTGCATCGCTTGTTGTTGCCAGCAGTGCAATTAAACAGGATAATCCTGAAATTATAAGAGCAAAAGAATTAAATATTCCAATCATTCACCGTTCACAACTTTTGGAAGCAATGATGTCAGGTTTGGGAAGAGAAGATAAACCAATATCAATCGGAGTATCAGGAACTCATGGCAAAACAACTACAACAGGCATGATGGGAATGATTTTTGAACATTCGGGTCTAAAACCATCAATAGTAGTTGGAGGCATGATTCCTGCATTAAATACAAATTCTAAATTTGACAGCGGAAAATATTTTGTATCCGAGCTTGATGAAAGTGACGGAACGATTAAAGAATATCGTCCCGATTATACAATTATTACTAACCTTGAAAAAGACCACGTTGATCATTATGCAGACGGTTTGCAACAGGTTTTGGACACCTTCAGAAACTATATAACCAATTTGCCCGAACACTCAAAAATCGTTGTAAATGTTGATGATAAAGGTATTAATTTATTATTAAAATCGATAGATTTTGCAATCAGTTGTGATAACATTATAACCTATTCTTTAGATGAAAATGCAAATGCACATTATTTGGCGAAAAACATTATTGCAAACGGTTTTAACACAAGTGCAGATATATATAAAGATAAGAATTATATCGGGACCTTGTGCTTAACTGTTCCCGGTATTCATAATATTTCTAATGCTTTGGCAACGATAGCAGTCGCACTTGATTGCGGTGTAAGTTTTGATGAAATAAAGAAATCTTTGGGTAAGTTTACAGGCATGAAAAGACGTTTTCAACTTGCTGCAGAAGTTAAAGGTGTAAGACTTGTTGATGATTATGCTCATCACCCGACAGAAATCGAAGCAACTTTAAAGAGTGCAAAAGAATTAAAAGATAAAAGAATAGTAAAACGTATTGTTGCAATTTTCCAACCGCACAGATATACACGCTTGCATGGACTTTGGGATGATTTTAAAACCTGTTTTGCAAATGCCGATAAAGTTTATGCTGTTGATGTTTATCCTGCCGGCGAAAGTCCTATTAAGGGATATGGTACAAAAGAATTTTGCGAACAAACGGGATATAAATATTTGGCAGGTGATTTAAATGAAGTTGCCGTTAAACTTGACGGAGCACTTAAAGAAGGTGATTTGGTTCTTGCGTTAGGTGCAGGTTCAATTGTTAAATTATCTCAAATGCTAAAGGACAGAATATAATGGTTATTGAAAATAATTTACTTGAAAATTATGAACTAAAATCATTAACCACTTTAAAAATCGGAGGGAATGCACAATTTGCATTTATTCCTGAAAATATTGAAGAAATGGCTGATATTATTAAATATTGCAATAAGGAAAATAAAAAATTTAATATTATCGGTGCAGGTTCAAATCTCTTAATTTCTTCAAAAGGTGTTGATGATATAACAATAATTACCAAAAATTTAAAAGAGATAAAAAAACTTGATGAAACAAGAATTTCTGCTCAATGCGGTGTGAAATCGGCTAATTTTTCAAGATTTGTTTACGATTACGAATTAGCAGGCGGTGAGTTTTTAATCGGTATTCCGGGTTCAATTGGCGGTGCTATTTATATGAATGCAGGAGCGCATGGGCAAAATATTAAAGATATTATTGAAAGTGTTAAAATTTTAGATTTAAACTCTAATGATATTAAAGAAATTCCGTTTAGCGAACTTTATTTTAATTATCGTTCTTCTATTTTCTCGGATAAAAATTATAAGATTTTAGAAGCAACATTTAATTTGCCGAAAGGTGAAAAAGAAAAAATAAAGGAAAGAATGGATTTTCATGTTAATTACAGAGCAGAACATCATCCGCCTTTAACAGAATATAGTGCAGGTTCAACCTTCAGAAATCCCGAAGGTGATTATGCTGCTAATCTTTTGGAAAAAGTCGGAGCAAAAGAGTATATCGAAAATGATAAAGTAAGATTTTCCGTTAAACATGCGAATTTCTTATACAATTTTAATGATGCAACTTCACTTGATGTTGTGAGATTAATGTATAAAATGTGGGACAGAGTTAATAAAGAATTTAATATTAAACTTCATCCCGAGATTAAATTTATTGGTAATAAAACAGATGAGGAAATTGAATTATGGGAAATTATGACAAAACTTTAATTTCTTTTGATAAAAAGATAGGTGTGCTTTGCGGCGGAATGTCATCAGAAAGAGATGTTTCTCTTCGGTCTGGCAAAAACTGTTATGAAGCACTATTGAGATTAGGTTATAAAAATACTGTTTTAATTGATGTTGATAAAAATGTTGGGGACAAATTAAAACAGGAAGAAATAGAGATTGCATTTTTGGCTTTGCACGGAAAATATGGTGAAGACGGTTGCATACAAGGTTTATTAGAAATCATGGGAATACCTTATACAGGTTGTGGAGTTAGTGCAAGTGCAATTTCAATGAATAAAGATATGACAAAGAGAGTTTTGAGTTTATTCCCTGAAATTCCTTTGATAAAATCACAAGTTTTAAAGAAAGAAAATCTTGATACTTTTGAAATGACTTTAAATTATCCTGTCATGATTAAACCTGTTTGTGAAGGTTCAAGTATCGGTATGGTAAAAGTTGAAAGCAAAGATAAATTAAAAGAAGCATTTGATGAAGCATTCAAGTATAGTGATTGCCTTTTGATTGAAGAATTTTTGGAAGGTTTAAGTACAACTGTCGGGGTTTTGGATATTGAAAACGAAACAATAGCAACACCGATTTTAGCATTCCACACGAAAACAGAATGGTATGATTACGAAGCAAAATATACCCAAGGTATGACAGAATTTGAATTACCTGCAAAATTACCCGAAGATTTAACTAAGAAAATTCAAGAAATTGCTGTTTTATCTCATAAAGCAGTAAACGGAGCAGGATTATCAAGAGTTGATTTCTTAATTACAAAAGATAATATTCCTTACGTTTTGGAGATTAATACAATTCCGGGTATGACGGATTTGAGTGATTTGCCTGCACAGGCAAGAGCAATGGGAATTGATTTTGATACATTGGTTAAAATAATTTTGAACAGTTCATTAATAAAAGAAAAATAATATGTTTGGTAAAAAGAAAAATATAAAGAAGAAAAAAACTTTTAAGAAGTCAAAAATTGAGTTAAGCGATATTCCTTCAAGCAGTATGAAGAGGGAGTATTATAAAAAACGCCGTGAGCAAAAACGTGTAAAAAATGCTATTTTTAAAACTCATTTTATGGTAAAGTGCTTGCTTATTATATTTTTATTATTCTGTTCGTCAAGAATTGCAATTTGTCATTTTTGGTATTTGCCACAAAATGCTTTTCAAAAATATCCTTCAAAATATTTGAAAATAATCGGAAACAGAATTACTCCCGAAGATAAAATTTTAAAAACAATAAAAACCATTCCTATAGAGAAAAAACCTATATACCTGATAAATACAAGTTCTTATGAAAAAGAAATAGAAAAATTAAGTCCGGTAAAAAGAGCATTTGTAAGAAGATATTGGCTTCCTGCACGCTTTGAAGTAACTATTGAAGAAGAAATCCCTGTTTTAACTGTTTCGCCTACTCCTAATGCACCTGAAATAGCAGCATTAACCCGTGATGGCAGAGTTATTTCAAAAAATTATCTTCCTTTACCGGAAAAAGCCAATAAAACATATAAAATATTAACTTATGATGATTATACAAAATGGTCAAAAGATGAAATTATATTTTTAAAAACACTTTCTCAGAGAATAGAGGATTTTTCCGGTGAAAAACTTTTATATCTGGATATAAGAAATAAACGTGATGTTTATGCTCAGTTAGAATCTATAAAAGTCAGAATAGGTGAATTTAATACAACTTTAAAAGACAGAATAGAAAGATTAAATTCTATTATGCCTCAAATTGAGAATTTAAAAAGACAAACTGATTATGTTGATATAAGATGGGATAATACAACATATTTAAAGAAAAAATCCAAAAAACCTGCTGTTTCTTTGGTGAAAAAAGATGCAAAAGAAAATAACAATAAGAAACCCGAATCCAAACAACAGCCAAAACAAATACAGAACAAGACGACAAGTAAACAAACAGTCAAAACAAATAATGTACAGGTAAAAGAACCCGCACCGCAACCGTTAAGTCTTAAAACAGTTGAACCGTAATAATAAAATATTACATATTATTAATATCAATACCTGTTTTCATTGCAACTTTTAATCTTGCAAGTGCTTTTGCCAAAGAAACTTGTGCAACTGTATAATTTGCTTCATCAGAAGTTTGTTCGGCAAGCAAAGCTTCCGCTCTTTGTTTTTCGGCATTAGCTTTTGTTACATCAATTTCTTCACCTAATTCTGCAATATCGGATAAAATTGTAACATTATCATTATCAATTTGGAAAATACCGCCTAAAGTCGTTAAATATTTTTCTTCTTTATTATTAACATACTTTGTGTACCCGACTCCTAAGGTAGTTGTCATCGGAATATGTCCCGGTAAAACACCAAATTCACCGTCAACTGCAGTTGAATAAACTTCATCACATTCTGTTTCAAGCAAAATTCTTAAAGGAGTTATAACTTTAAGATTTAATTTTTTTCCGCTCATAAACTATACAGCAGCCTCCATTTGTTTTGCTTTTTCAATAACATCTTCAATAGAACCAACCATATAAAATGCTTGTTCGGGAAGATGATCATATTTGCCTTCACAAATTTCTTTGAAGCTTCTTATAGTATCTTCAAGTTTTACATATTTACCTTTTAAACCTGTGAATGTTTCGGCAACAAAGTTTGGTTGACTCAAGAATTTTTGAATTCTTCTCGCTCTGTTTACCGTAACTTTATCTTCGTCAGAAAGTTCATCCATACCTAAAATTGCAATAATATCTTGTAAATCTTTGTATTTTTGAAGAATACTTTGTACCTGACGTGCAACTTTATAGTGTTCTTCACCAATAATATTCGGGTCTAATGCTCTTGAAGTACTTGCAAGAGGGTCAGCAGCAGGATAAATACCTAATTCTGCAATTTGTCTTGATAATACGGTTGAAGCATCTAAGTGTGAGAACGTTGTAGCAGGAGCCGGGTCAGTCAAGTCATCGGCAGGAACATAAATTGCCTGAACTGATGTGATTGAACCATCTTGCGTACTTGTAATACGTTCTTGTAATTCACCCATTTCGGTAGCCAAAGTAGGTTGGTAACCAACGGCACTCGGCATACGTCCTAAAAGTGCAGATACTTCAGAACCTGCTTGTGTAAATCTGAAAATGTTATCAATAAATAAAAGTACGTCTTGTTTTGAAACATCTCTGAAATATTCCGCAACGGTAAGAGCGCTTAAACCAACTCTCATTCTTGCTCCGGGAGGTTCGTTCATTTGTCCGTAAACAAGTGCAACTTTATCAATAACTTTTGATTCTTTCATTTCGTTCCAAAGGTCATTACCTTCTCTTGTTCTTTCACCAACACCGCCAAATACGGAAACACCACCATGCTCTTTTGCGATATTGTGAATTAATTCCATGATTAAAACTGTTTTACCGACACCGGCACCACCGAATAAACCGATTTTACCGCCTTTTTGATATGGTTGAAGAAGGTCAATAACTTTAATACCTGTTTCAAAAACTTCAATATTGGTATTTTGATCTGTTAATTTTGGTGATTCTCTGTGAATCGGGAGCATTGTTTCCGCATTAACGTCACCTTGTTCATCAACAGGTTCACCTAAAACATTCAAGATTCTTCCTAATGTTGCATTACCAACGGGAACTTTAATCGGTTCACCCGTATTGATAACTTTCATTCCTCTTGCTAAACCGTCAGTAGATGACATTGCAACAGAGCGGACTCTGTTTTCACCCAATAATTGTTGTACTTCACAAGTTAAATCTATTTCATCACCATTCGGTGCTTTATCTCGTACTATAATTGCATCATAAATTTCAGGTAAATTTCCGTCAGAAAATTCAACGTCAACGACAGGTCCTATTACCTGAGTGATTTTACCTTCTGAAACAACATTAATATTTTTCATTATTAGCCCTTTTCTTACTATATAATCTAACTTAATGTTAATTATATAACTTTTTGAGATTTTGAGCAATAATTTTGGATAAATCAACCTTTTATTCTTTATTTGTTGCAATAATATAAAATTAGTAAAACCATGTTTTTATAAGGTTTAGGCAATTTTTTTATTAAAATTGTTTTTATTAATATAAGGTAATACAATAAGGTAATTAAAAGCATGTCTTGGTCAGATAAAGAAGCATTCAAAGAATTAAGTGATCCTAACAGCGTATATTATTTAGGTAATCCTTCACCTTTCGTGCAAGTTCAGAATTATTTGAATGGTTTCGGCGGCAGAGGATACTATAATACTAATTATTTCGGTGCTAATAAGGCTCGTTATCTTGCACCACGCATGTCTGACAGCGTTGAAATCATGGGAGCAATCAAAAAAAGAAATGATTTCAATAGCAGGGTTCCAAAAGTAGGTATTGGTGCTGCTGCAATTTTAAGCTTGCTTGTTGCAAGAAAAATTCCGGGTGTTAATTTGATATTCCCTGCTATAGGCGGACTATTCAGAGGCATCGGCTGGGCTATTGGTGGAATTTTTAGAGGTCTTGGTAAATTATTTAAGTAAATAATTAATTATTAAATTTATATTGTTCCATCTGAATATAATAAATATATTCAGAAGTTTTTGCTGTATGTTTTTTATTGCAAAAGCCTCAGGCATGGAGTAAAATAATAGAATGAAAAGAGTTATTTTATTAATAATTGATTCTTGCGGAATAGGTGCTTTACCGGATGCTGAAGTTTTTGGTGACCCTTTAATTTGCAACACAATTAAAAATGTTGCCGATAAAACAGGCGGGTTAAATGTTCCCGTTATGAAAAAAATGGGATTGGGAAATCTTTGTGAAATTAAAGGTGTTGCAAAAAATGATAATCCGATTGCATCATACGGAATAATGAAAGAAGTTTCGCACGGAAAAGATACAACGACAGGTCATTGGGAAATAGCAGGACTTGTTTTGGAAAAACCTTTCAGAACTTATCCTAACGGATTTCCTAAAGAAATCATTGATTTATTTATAGAAAAAACAGGTTGTAAAAATATTTTGGGTAATTACCCGGCTTCAGGAACTAAAATTATAGAAGATTTAGGTGAAGAACACCAAAAAACAGGTTATCCTATTATTTATACAAGTGCTGATAGCGTTTTTCAAATAGCATGCCATGTTGATACGGTTCCTCTTGAAAAACTTTATCAATGGTGCGAAATTGCAAGAGAAATATTAACTGATGAATATAATGTCAGCAGAGTTATTGCCCGCCCTTTTGAAACGGTTGACGGAAAATTTAAACGTATTTCGGGGGCAAGACATGATTATTCCGTCGCACCGCCAAAAGATACCATGCTTAATTTAATAGAGAAATCAGGCGGAAGTGTTTACGGAATTGGTAAAATTGAAGATATTTTCGTAAAATCAGGCATAACAAGAGCAATTCATACAGGTTCAAACAGAGAAGGCTTGGAATTAACATTTGAAGCAGTAAAACAAGAAGCAAAAGACGATTTGATTTTCGTAAATCTCGTTGATACAGATATGCTCTATGGTCATAGAAATGATGCTGTCGGATATAAGAATGCGTTAGAAGAAATTGATAAATACTTGGCAAAAATTATTTCTGTTATGAAGAAAGAAGATTTATTAATTATAACGGCAGATCATGGTTGTGATCCGACCATGCCCGGAACCGATCATAGCAGAGAACAGGTACCGGTATTGGTTTATCAGGAAAATATTGAAGCAAAAAATTTAGGCACAAGAAAAACGTTTGCTGATGTATGTGCAACAATTTTGCAATATTTGGATATTGAAAATAATTTAGGTGGTACATCTTTTTAATTTTTAGATTATAATTTTTTTATGAATATATTCGTAACATCTATTGGTGAAAAATCAGGGAAAACAATCTTTTGTGCAGGCATTGCAGGTGTAATGCAAAGTTTAGGCTATGAAATTGGCATTTGCAAACCTGTTCAGACCGGTTGCAAATACGCAAATGATAAGCAGTTTTCACCTGATTTGAATTTTATAAAAAAAGTCGATCCCAATATTAAAACTTATTCAACATTTAATTATAAATATAATACTTTACCATGTGTTGCTGCAGATGCAGAACAC
Source organism: Candidatus Gastranaerophilales bacterium (assembly GCA_024408745.1). GTDB lineage: Bacteria > Cyanobacteriota > Vampirovibrionia > Gastranaerophilales > JAILCC01 > JAILCC01. The sequence continues at coordinate 8,255 of JAKSUS010000036.1, forward strand.
ATAAAATTCACCATGGAAAAAGCCATGCGTGGTTATAATGATGCAATAAAAGAAAATGATATTGTTGTTGTTGAAGGTATCGGAGGAATTTTGACACCCCTTACAAGTCGTTTAACCGTAGCAGATTTAATTTGTGCAATGAAATTGCCGACGATTATAGTCGTAAATGTTGAAAATGATTTTGTAAATAAAACACTTATGACTTTGAAAACCGCAGAGTTTTATAATATTGAAGTGTTAGGAATTGTTTTGAATAAATATTCACCTAATACTCAAAATAATCCGTATCACGAAAGCGTTAAATTACTTGAAGATATGGTTGATTGCGAAGTTTTGGGATATTTAAATAATGTTGATATTTCAGGCGAAGGCATTAACCCTGAAACCCTTATAAGTGAAACTCTTCAAACTGTTAATTTACAAAAAGTTTTCAATATGGAGATTCCGAAGTTAGCATTTTAAATTATTTCTACTTTTAATTTATTTGTTATATAATTTTTGAGAAAGATTTCAGGCAGAAGAGAAATAATGACCGATAAAAGTTTCATAATAAAGAAAATAAAGCAATTAAAGAAAGAAAAAAATGCGATAATTTTAGCGCATTGTTATCAAAATGTTGAAATTGATGAAGTTGCTGATTTTGTCGGAGATTCTTTATATTTAAGTCAACAAGCTGCTTACACAAACAAAGACATTATTGTTTTCGCGGGTGTTTCTTTTATGGCACAAACCGCAAAAATTCTCTCACCTAACAAAAAAGTTTTATTACCTCGTAAAGAATCAGGTTGCTTAATGGCTGATATGATTGATTTAACTCAACTTAGAGAATTTAAAGCAAAATATCCAAATACTCCTGTTGTTTGTTACGTTAATTCATCAGCTGAAGTTAAGAGTGAAAGTGATATTTGTTGCACAAGTTCAAATGCCGTTGAAGTTGTACGTTCTTTAAATGCCAAAAGAGTTTTATTTGCACCTGATACTTATTTGGGA
>JAKSUS010000037.1 GCA_024408745.1 Candidatus Gastranaerophilales bacterium
ATCATAATATTGTTTACTAATAATATTTAATATTATAAAATATTTATTATGAAAAAGTCATACATTATAGAAATCATAATATTTATAATTCTTATTACAATCTTATCACTGCTTGGCTTAAAAGCGTTTAAGCATACATTTGATATAGGTACAACTTATCATGTTGCTTTTCATGATATTGACAGTATCGTTGTCGGTTCACCGGTTAAAATTTTAGGTGTTGATATTGGACATGTAACAAAAGTAAAGAGTGCTTATGACCAAATTAATGTAGATTTTGTTGTTACTAATCATAAAATCAAACTTCCTGATGGAACGGTTGCTTCTATTGAATTTTCCGGAATTGCAGGTTCAAGAGCAATTGAATTAACTCCGCCAAATAAAATTTCCGATGAAAAAGGTATCATAATAAAAGAACCTATAAGAATAGGTGATGCTTTTGGTATTATGTCTAAATTTATCAGAGCAACAATGGTTTCTATCGGCGGTTTATATGAATTTGCAAAAGATAAAAAGAGAGAAGATGTTGACAGAATGACTCAAAACTTCTTAACAACAACACATAAAACAGACGATAAAATAATCAATGTTACGAATACTATTGAAAAAAATGGTGCTGTTTTGCATACCGGTTTAACTAATACGACAGCAGGTATGACAAGAGTAACAAATGATATTGAAACATTAAATATTTCAAAAAACTTTAATATTGCCAGATATACGGTTAATCTTTCCCGTCGTTCTCTGATAAAAATGCATAAAAGAATCAAAGTTTTTAATGATAACGCTGAAAAATATTCTGATATTGCAATTTCTATTTCTGACAAGAGTGATAAAGCAAAAAAATACATAAGTGAAATTAGTGATGTTTGTGAGGCTATGGCTAAAGTTAACAATGCTGTTGATGTGTTAAATCAACATTTAACACAGGAAAATTTAGATAAGGCTTATGATGCTTTTGAAAATTTAAGATTGTTTTCTGAAAATTTAAATAACAGTATATAAATGTAAATTGTAAACTTTTACTTAACAAACTATCAAATTAATTAAGTTACATGTTTAAATACAAGTATCAATATAATGGAGGTTTCACTTATGAACGTACAAAGAATAAGTTTTTCAAGTAATCAACCGGTTGCGACTCAACCGCAAACAAGATATGAAAATCCCGTTAATCGCTCAACCGAAAGAAATTTAGCGATTTTAGGCTCAGTAGGTTGCAGTGCATTAGTTGGCGGTATTGCAGGCGGTTTAACAACATGTTTAACAAAGGGTAAACGTGCAATTCCTATCGGTGTTGGTATTGCCGTAGGTTTAGCATCATTATTGTTTACTCTTCCTCAAAATTTATATAATACTAAATTAAATGCATTTGCACGTCAAAAAGAAATGGATGTTTTCACAAGACAAAAATCAGCACAAGCAAGCATTTATGGTGATATTAATGATGAAATTAAAGATGAAGATGTTTCATTAGATAAAAAAATAGGTCACTATGCTACTGCAAGAATGGCTGACAAAGGTAGTGGGGTTATGATTAAAGGGGTATAATCCATGATTAATGCAATCAATCCCGCTAATATCATTACTTTTAGTCAAAATAATGCTCAAATAACAAAAAACAACGACAAAAATCCTGTTTCAAAAGTCGGTGAAGCCTCCCTTATTACAAAAGCGACTTTTATAGGCGGTTTGGCAGTTGGTGCAAGATTGTTATGGGCAGTATTTGATAACAGTTTTTTAATTGAAGAAGCAGCCGAAAAAGCAGGCAAAATTGTTAATAAAAATCATAACCAATTAAAAGGCTGGAAAAAGAACCTGCTTCATGTCGGTGCTTTTACAGGGATTGTTGCTGCTGCAGTTTGCGGTTTCGCACTTCTTTATACTTTATTTAATGCTCCTAAAATTGCATATAAAGCAAAATTAAATTCATACAAAAAAGGCAAAGATATGGATGCCTATATAAGTGCTAATAAAGCAGAAAAAGAATTATATACACAACTTGATAAAAAAGCAAAATCTTCAAATAGCGAAGAAAAGAAAAATTTAAGAGAACAATATATGCAATTAAAAGTTGCAAAAAATGATGTTCCGACTTGGATTAAATTAAAGAAATAAAATAAATATTCTATTTAGCATCATATTTTATTGCTTTTTCTATTTCCCGTTTAACGGTTTTTTTAGTTATGCTTTCACGTTTATCATGCAAATTTTTACCTTTTGCCAAAGCGATTTCGACTTTTGCAAAACCATGTTCCAAATGAATATTTATTGGAACAATTGTTAAACCGTTTTCGTTAATTTTACCTGTTAGTTTATTTAGTTCCTGTTTGGTTAATAATAATTTTCTTGTCCTCAACGGTTCATGGTTATAGCGATTACCGTTTTCATAAGGGCTTATATGAACGTTATAAAGCCACATTTCACCGTTCTCAATTCTTGCAAAACCGTCTTTTAAATTAACTGAACCTTTTCTTATTGATTTAATTTCGGTACCTGTTAAGACAATGCCTGCGGTATATTTTTCAAGAATTTCATAATCGTGAAATGCTTTTCTGTTATCAGCTAAAATTTTATGTTCATTATTATTTTTCATAGAAAAATTATAACATAATAAATATGTTAAATTAAATAGAGATAATGTTAATTATGGAAAGTTAGCATAAACCGGTGCAAAAAATTGCACCCTACAATTAATATATATTATTCATTTTCATCAAAATCTAATAAATCTTTCGGTTTAATATGCAAAACATCTGCAATTATTTTTAATTTTGTTAATGTAATATCTGTTTTTGCTGTTTCAACCATTGAAATCATTGAACGAGAAATTCCATCAACATTAAGGAAATCATCTTGCTTAATACCTTGTTGTTTTCTGATTTTCTTTAAATTATTTGCAAATTTTTGTAAAAAATCCTTGTTCATACTTATATTGTCAGTTATACTGATAAAATAACAATCAGTACCATTGACATTAGCGGAGTAAAATCATGCACAATAAAAATATACTAATTGATTTAGACGGAGTATTAAACGAATACGGGAAAGAAAAATTTGATGAAAATTATATTCCCGAAATTAAAAAAGGGGCTTTTGAATTTATTGAAACTTTATCAAAATCAGCAGAATTATATCTTTTTACCTCAAGGAATTTATTGTTAGCAACAAAATGGTTAATAAAATATAATTTGGACAAATATTTTAAAGATGTAACTAACATCAAAATACCGTCTTATTTATATATTGACGACCGAACAATATGTTTTAAGGGCGATTATACTAAAACATTAGAAGATATAACAAATTTTAAAGTTTATTGGAAAAATAAATAACTTATTTTACATAATATGAAGTATTAGGATGATTTTTCTTAAAAATACTGTTATTTTTTCTGAATTTGTGCAAAAATATAGTTGTTGTTTAAGTTAAAGGAATTAAAGAAATGCCGACATCAGAAATTCGCTCAATTATCCTTGCTGCAGGCAAAGGTACAAGAATGAAATCAGAAATCCCCAAAGTATTACACAGTATAATGGGTAAAACTTTATTGGAAAGAGTTGTAAATTCTGTTATTAAAATTGAAGATATATCTATGAACTATGTAATTGTTGGTCATAGAGCAGATATGGTTTCAAAACTCGTTGAAGAAAAATATCCTGAAAAAAATGTTGAAACAGTTTTGCAAGAGCCGCAATTAGGAACAGGTGATGCTGTTTTCAAATGCAAAGACAAATTAGCGGATTTTAAAGGAAGTGTTATCGTTTTGTGCGGTGATACTCCTCTTTTGAGAACTGAAACTTTGGAAAAATTTATAAATTCTCACAGAAGTTCAGGTGCAGTTTTAACCGTTATGACTTCAATTATGGCTAATCCTTTAAACTACGGAAGAATTGTAAGAGATGATAATGATGCAATTTTGAAAATCGTTGAAGAAAAAGATGCAACACCTTCTCAAAAAGCCATAAAAGAAATTAATGCAGGCATTTATTGTTTTGATTGGCAACAAATCGCTCCTGCTTTTCAGGAAATAACTCCCGACAATAATCAGGGCGAATTTTATTTAACCGATATTATTGACTGGTCAGTTAAAAAAGGGTTTAAAACTAATGCTTATGTCCTTGAAGATAATCAGGAAGTTTTCGGCATAAATTCTCAAAAACAACTTTCAAGAGCAGCAATAATTTTGAAAAACAGAAAACTTGAAGAATTAATGAATGACGGTGTAACGATTGTTGACCCGATGATGACTTGGATTTCACCTGAAACAGAAATCGGAAGTCAATCAATGGTTTACCCGAATTGCTATATTGAAGGTGAAAATTTCTTGGGCGAAAACAATACAATCGGTCCAAACACTTATATAAAAGGCAATGTTGAAACAGCAGATAATGTTAAAATAGTTTGTTCTGTTGTATCAGATACGGTTATTTCTGAAAATGTTAAAATCGGACCTTTTGCACATCTTCGTGATGGTGTTGAAATCAAAGAGAATGTAAGAGTAGGCAACTTTGTTGAAGTTAAAAAATCAGTTATTGAAGAAAATACAAAGACCGCACATTTGAGTTATATCGGAGATGCGCACTTAGGAAAAGACGTAAACATAGGTGCGGGAACAATTACGGCAAATTATAATTCAATAACAAAAGAAAAATGTAAAACAATTATTTGTGATAATGCTAAAATCGGTTCAAACTCTGTACTTGTTGCACCGGTTAGAATTGAAAAAGGTGCAAATGTAGGAGCATTGAGTGTTATTACAAGTGATGTTCCGGAAAATTCTTTAGCGGTAACAAGAAGCCCGATGAAAATTGTTCAGGATTGGGTGTTAAAAAAATTAAATAAAAATAATTAGGAGTTCATTATGGCACAGTGCATGACAAAAGCAGAATTAGAAAAAATTATTAAACCAACACATGATATTAAAATATTTACAGGTCGTTCTAACCCTGAATTGGCAAAAGATATTGCCGAATATTTAGGAACTGAAGTCGGACCTATGATTGTTAAAAATTTTGCTGACGGTGAAATATATGTAAAAGTTCAGGAAAGTGTAAGAGGTGATGATGTTTTTATTGTTCAGCCTTTATGCAAACCAGTTAATGAACATTTAATGGAGCTTTTAATTATTATTGATGCTTTTAAGCGTGCAAGTGCTAAATCAATTACAGCAGTTATTCCTTATTACGGATATGCAAGACAAGACAGAAAAGCCTCAGGTCGTGAAGCAATCAGTGCAAAACTCGTTGCTGATTTATTAACAACAGCAGGAACAACAAGAGTTTTGGCAATGGATTTACACACAGGTCAAATCCAGGGGTACTTTAATATTTTAGTTGATCACCTTCAATCAATGCCAATTTTTGTTGATTACATAAAAAGTAAAAATTTCTCAAAAGATGAATTGGTTATGGTCAGCCCTGACGCAGGCGGTGTTGAAAGAACAAGACACTTTGCAAAACACTTGGACGCACCTATTGCGATTATTGATAAAAGACGTGAACAACATAACGTTGCAACGGTCGGTTATGTAATTGGTGACGTGAAAGATAAAATTTGTGTTCTTTTTGATGACATGATTGATACAGCAGGAACAATAACAGAAGGTGCCAAATTATTGAAAAAATACGGTGCCAAAGATGTTTATATTTGCGCTTCTCACCCTGTATTCAGCGGTCCTGCAATAGAAAGATTAGCAAATTCAGAGGCTAAGGAAGTTATTGTTACAAATACAATTCCTTTAGATATGGATAAAATGCCCGATAAAATTGTCCAACTTAATGTCGGAACGCTTTTAGGAAAAGCAATAGCCCGTATTCATGATGACGAATCAGTTAGTTCTTTATTTGAGTAAAATTTATGATAAATCCTTTTAATTACATAAAACAAACAGCAGAATTAGAGTTTACATATATTGATAATAATAACGAAAGATATTCTTTTAATTCACAGGTTTTGGAAATTTTACCCGATAAAATTAAAATGTCAAAACCTATAAATAAATTAGATGATTTTAACATGATTAATGCCTATGATAAATTACAAATAAAAATTTTTACGGATGACGGTGCTTTTTCATGTGATACTAATTTTTTAGATTTTACAGATGATACTTATACAGACATTTATATAAGTTATCTTTACAACTGTAATTTTGTTCAACAACGTAACAGTAAAAGAATTCCACTCCATATTGATAGTGAATTAAATATTTTAAACAGCGGTAATGGTGTTTTGGATACTGTATATTTTAAAACTAAAGATATTTCGGAAACCGGTACTGCGTGTATAACAAAAGAACCTTTGCCTGATTTTAATAATGCAAGGTTAACTTTACATCTTGAAAATATTGATATTATTGCTTTTTGCGAAAAAGTATATTCTAAAGAAATGGAATTGAATGAAGAAATATTGTTTCTTAACGGTATAAAATTTACGAATATTTCTACGCATGACATAACAATTATAATGAAGGAAATGTTAAAGTTTCAATATGGTTATCAAACAAATGAACTTATGATTGAAAATTTATAATTTAATTTGTGAAAGTTCTTCGCATTTTTTAGTTAAATCAGTTAATAAATTATTTAATTCTTTCAGAATTAATTTTTTATCTTTTAGTTTTTCTATGCCGAAAAATCCGCATGTTAAGTTTTCATTAAACAAATTTCCAAAAAATTTAATCCTATGGTAAATCGTCCTGTCTATGATTTTTTTGATATCCGACAAAATTTCAAAAGTATCACCTAAAAGTTTTTTAGATTGTTTAATATCACTTTTTATAATGTTGTATTCTAGTTCTTCTAATTTTGATTGTAAAAGTTTATAGTCATATAAAACGCATTTTCTTTTTAACGGTAAATCTTCTTTAAAAAATTTCATTGTTGTTTGATAACCAATGTCAACAAGTTTTAACTTGTCTTCTTTACTTATATTAAAATTAACCAATGCTAAATCTTTTGTATCAACTTTTATATAATCAAATTTATCTTTTTTGCCGTAAACGTCAATAATAAAATTAGTTGAATAACTAACAATACAATTATAAACTTTACTGAAATAGTCAAGAGCATTTTTTACGTCAGAATTTTTATAAGTTCCTTCTAATCTTATTTCCAAAATTCTTAAATCCTCAGGACAAAGAATTTTATTTAATCTCCAAATAGGATTACTTTTCATTAAATCACCATCTGCTAAATATTTATCCTTATACTGTATTGGAGTTAGAAGCCCGGGCAAACTTACAGATGCCCTTATGGCCATAGCAACTTCATAATCAGGTGTTGTTTCTTTTGAAAATATAAAAGGTGTTTCATCAGTTAAATTTGTTGCAATAAAATATAAATCCCGTTCTATGTCTTTAAAACAAACGGGAGGATTTTTTCCTTTAACATAATCTTCCTTGTAATAATATTTTTCTATTACTTCCCTAATCCAATCTAAGAAAACTCCGCCTTTGCTTATTGAAAATGAAGGTAATATTTTAAAATTAATATCTCTAAAAATTTCAAAATTAACATTGAAAAATAATTCCGACATCTCATTTAACGGTACACCTAAGGCGTAAAAAGCAGCAAAAACAGAACCAACAGATGAACCTGCAAGTTTTTGAGGGATAAAACCGATTTCTTCAAATGCCTTTAATACACCAAGATATGCGTATCCTCTTACTGCACCGCCGCCAAATATACAAAGATATTTTGAATAATTTTCCATAAGTCTATTAAAGCAAAAATTTTTTTTAAGTACATCATCTAATAGTTGGGAAAATATTTATAAATTATTAAAAACAAGTTATTGTTATTTTATGTAAATACAATTGACTGATTAATATTTTCAATTGTACATGAGTGTATGATTTCATTTTTATACAAAACATAGTATTTTAAAAAATACTTCTATAAATAAGCCTTAAACTCTTTGTTAATAACACTTTGACAAGAAAAAACTTCCATTTTGTTCAAAAATCTGTTAGAATTAATTTATAAAGTATATGTTATAGGTGGTATATTATGAAAAATGTTATTATTTATACTAAAAATTCAGGTAGCGAATTAGAAAACATTATTTCTAAAAATGAAGATTATTCAGCAAGAGTTAAAGATGTTAGTGAAATAAAAGATTATGCTCTTTTAAATCCGTCTTTGATTATATTGGATTTGCCTGCATCAGATGCACAAAATGTTTTGATGACTACAAAATTTGCACTTCCTGTTTTAATTAAAGCAGATGAAGTTTTAGATATTACTTTTGTAAGAGCTGATGCTTATGATTATGTTTTAACCCCAATTAATGAAAAAGAATTAATGGTTCGTGTTCAAAACCTGATTAAGGTTAAAGAATTAAAAGAATCTATAAATCTTGTTTCTACAACTGATGAATTAACAGGGTTATTTAACAGAAAATATCTTCATCAACGTTTAGAAGCAGAATTATCACGTTCAAAACGTTATAATATTTCAATTTCCTGTTTACTTCTTGATATTGATAATTTCAAAGTTATTAACGACATGTACGGTTATGATTGCGGTGATATTTTATTGAAGAAATTGTCTGAAATCATGACAGAACATGTTAGAAAAGAAGACGTTTTAACCAGATATGGTGATGAAGAATTTATTATTTTACTTCCAAATACCGATGAAGAGCATGCTTATCTTTTCGCAGAAAGATTAAGACGTGATATCGCAAAATTGGAATTTATTCCGGAAGGTGAGGAAGAACCACATCCTGTTTCAGTTTCAGGCGGTGTATCAAGTTATCCGTTCTTGGCTAACGTTGATGAAGATGCAAATACTCTCATCAGATATGCAGAGCATGCCCTATATAATGCTAAAAGACGCGGTAAAAACAAGATAGTTCAATTCTCTCAAGTTAATATTGAGATGTAATTAAATAATAAATTTTATAAAATAACCTGTAAATTTTTTATATTTGCAGGTTATTTTTTGTTTGAATATATATTTTAATTTTAAATTGTAAAGCCGAAAACCATTATAAAATCTGTATTTTTTATCAAATGTTAAGAAAAGTATATACAAAATATAAAAAATATAGCAATTTTATATATCTTTTTGTTTTTATTAAAGTATGAGAGA
>JAKSUS010000038.1 GCA_024408745.1 Candidatus Gastranaerophilales bacterium
TTGAATTTCATGTGTATAAACATATTTTAAAATCTGAGGAACACTCTCATTTTTATTTCTTAATCTTATGCTTGAATAATGCTCTGCTTTTCTTTTTGCAAAATACACAAACAATTCGTTCGGATAAGTTGTATTATTATTTTTTTCCATATAATATTTATTTAAGTTAAACATAAGATAAATATTGTTATAATCGTTACCGAAACAAATTTTATCTATCATTTTGGTCATCATGGTAGGACTTTGAGGAACTTCAATACAACCTGCATTTGTCCAATCATCATGATTTCTTTCTTCGCCTGATATTTTGGGAGTAATTAATGATTTCGGGTGTTTTGAAGGTTTGCCTATAAATATTTCTAACGGCATATTTAAATATTCAGGTTTGTATATATTTAAAAGAGAGTAAACATTTTTCAAATGCTCTCTGAAGAGATAGTCAAAAACTTCATCTTGCCCTGAATTATTAGGTTCACCATACCACCAAAACCAATCGCTGCCTTGTGCAATTAGTAATTCTTTTTCTGCTTTTTCTATGATTTCTTTATCATAATTACTATTTTTTATTGCAACCGCAAAATCTTCTTTTGTTTTGCTTAAATAATCCCACGCAATATTTTTTGTAGGATCACCAATCCACATATCGAAATTTGCATTTATCCAAGAACCGCTTTGGACAGAATTTAACAATTGCTTTATTTTAACTTTGCTCAAATATTCGCTGACTGTTATTACTTCTAAGGTTTCATCATTGTTTAATAAAGTATATAATGCTCTTAAAAATTCCAGACCGTCATTGGGATAATTTTCCCAACAATTTTCACCGTCAATTGCAATAATTGCACCGTGCTCTTCAATCGGAGAAAGAGATAATTTATCTTGTGCAACTTTAATTCTTTCATATAAATCATTTGCTGCCTGAAGAGCATTATAGTTTGCATATTCAAAACTTATCAGGTTAGACAATAGTGCATTTCTAAATACAATATTAATTTCCTTGTTGTTATGAAGATATGCATGAGGAACACACAAATCAAAAGGATCTTCTAAAAGTCCTCTATAGTTTCTTGTCATATCTTTTTTTAAAGTTTTACTTAAAATTGATTCGTCAGCTATAGTCCATTTAAAATCGTAATTTAAAAGCATTTTTAGAGCATCATTATTTATACAAAGTTCAGGCAACCACATACCGTTTGGTTTTTGCCCGAACAGCTCTTCGAATTTTGAAATACTTTTTTCTATTTGCTTTTGTGCAAAAGATTTTAAGGCACAGGGAATTTCAGGTAAAGTTATATGTTTATTAACACTTTTTGTCTTATCAAAATTAACCATCAACGGAATTAAAGAGTGATAATAATGACTTGTTGAGATTTCTATTTTTCCTTTTTCTAATTGTTCTTTATACGCAGGAATAATTTTTCTCATTATTTCGCGTTGAAGTTCGATAATTCTAATTCTGTCATCAAGAGTATAATTATTTTGCTTATTATATAAATATTCTATTTCCGGATTATTTTCTCTATGGTAAGGATCAAACCAAGCCAAATTAAATAAAGCCATCAAATCAGAAAATTCTTGAGTCGAAAAATCATCAACAGTTTTTTGTTCTTCAAAATATTTATTATAAAGTTCTAAATATCTCGGGTTTGGCTGTATTTGATGTTCGTAATTTGCAGCAAAGAAATTTGACAAAACAAATTCTTTATCTTCCCTGGAAAAAGTATCAACATCTGATACGGTATATTTTGAATGCAAATCATGTGCGTTATTATTTGCATAATCTTCAATTTGGTCTAACAATAACGGAACAAGGTTAAAAGTTTGTTTAATATTCGGAAATTCCGTTGTTAAAAGCAGCATATCAAGATAATCTTTTACGGCATGCAATCTTACCCATGGCATTAAATACTGACCTGTTTGTCCATCTTTATAACAGGGTTGATGCATATGCCAAACAAAAGATATTGCAAATTTTTTAACCATTTTTTCTCTATAACGCGATTATCTGATTATTATTATATACTTTTAAGCGAATAAACACAAATATTTATTAAATTATACATAAAACTAATTAATTTCTACCCGAGTGGCTAATATATTCATGTCATAATTTATGCTTAATTATAGTCGTAGAGAATATAAGATTATTGAGGAGAAATAATGACAAGCGTATTAGAGAAAACCGTAAATGTTATGATTGTAGAAGATTATAAATTAACAAGAATGGGTTTAAAATCTTCTTTAGAGGAATTTGACGGAATTTCGGTAACCGGAGAAGCTGAAGATGCCGAAAAAGGATTACTCGTTGCAGAAAGATTAAAACCTGATGTGATTTTGATGGATTTAGGCTTACCCGGCATGAACGGTATTGAAGCAACAAGCAGAATCAAGCAAACAAATCCTAACATAAAAATTATCATTTTAACTTCTCATGAAAGAGATGAAGAAGTTCTTGCCGCTTTAGGTTCAGGGGCAAATGCGTATTGTTTAAAAGATATTGAACCTTATGCACTTGCTAATGTCATCAGAGAAGTTGCAAAAGGTGCCTGCTGGCTTGACCCTGTTATTGCAAAAGTAGCATTGAAGTTATTCCCGAAACCGGATAACATAAGAATTTCTTCTCATAATCAATTACAGGACGGAAGAGGTCAATTAACCGAAAGAGAATTAGAAGTTTTGAGATTATTGGTTAAAGGCAAAAGTAATACGGAAATTGCAAAAGATTTAATAGTCAGCGTTCATACGGCAAAAGCTCATGTATGCAGTATTTTGCAAAAATTATGCGTAGATGACAGAGTACAAGCAGCAGTAAAAGCAGTCAGAGAAAATATTATTTAAAAATAAAAATTTTTAATGTATAATATTTTTATGAAAAAGTTTGCAGTACGATTATCAAAAAATATATATCAACCTTTAAATGTTCCTGACACAATAACACTTAAACATGGTGATTATGTGTTGGTTAGAACCGAAAAAGGTGAAGAAGTTGCTCAAGCGGAATATATTTGCGAACCTATTGCAAAAGCTTGGGAAGGCAAAGAGCCTGAAGCATTACCTTTAATAAGAGTAATGTCTAAAAAAGATTTAGACGATTATGAAATATTGAAAGTTGAAAACGAACGTGCTTTTGAAAAATGCAAATCGCTCGTTCAAAAAAGAAATTTAAACATGAACTTAATTGATGCGGTTTATACATTTGATAAACATAAAATCACTTTCCACTATACCGCACCTGCAAGAGTTGATTTCAGAGAATTATTAAAAGATTTAACTCAGGAATTCAGACACGTCAGAATTGATTTAAGACATATCGGTGTTAGAGATGAAACGTCCATGTTACAAGGTTGCGGACTTTGTGGCAGAGAATTTTGCTGTTGTTCATTTTTGAGAAATTTTGACTCAATAAATATTAAACTTGCAAAAGATCAGGGAATGCCGATTAGCCCTCCTAAAATTTCCGGAACATGCGGCAGATTGTTATGTTGCTTAAATTATGAATATCAAACATATTTAGATGCGGCAAAAGACATGCCTCCAATCGGTTCTGGTGTTATGACTCCGCAAGGTATCGGCAGAGTTTGTTCGTTACATTTTCTCAATGATAAAGTTGCCGTTAAATTAGAAGACGGTAAAATTAAAGATTACACAAAAGAAGAAATCGAAATGATTGATGATGACGTTAATAATATTGATATTAGCGGAACAAACGTATTTGATGAAATGATTGACGAAACAAATATGGACTTTTCACATTTGGAAGATAAAGAATAATGCAGATAGATTTGAAAATTAAAAAAATATCCGAATATGCAAAATTACCTTTTTATGCAACAGAAGGTGCAGCAGGTATGGATTTATATGCTGCCAATGAAATTCCTATTGTTTTAAAACCTTTGGACAGAGGACTCATCCCTTTAGGATTTTCAATGGAATTACCAAGCGGTTATGAAGCTCAAATTCGCCCACGTTCAGGCATGGCAATAAAACATGGAATAACATTAAGCAACTGTGTCGGAACGGTTGATGAAGATTATCGCGGTGAAGTTTGTGTCGGACTTATAAATTTATCGGAAAAAGAATATACAATTTATTGCGGTGACAGAATTGCACAAATGGTTATTGCTCCTGTTGTGAAAGCTAATATTATTGAAACCGAAGAATTAGATGAAACCGAACGTGGCAAAGGCGGTTTCGGCTCAACAGGGTTGAAATAATTTTTATTCCGCTAAAACTGTTTCTTCTTCGTTTTCGGGTAAATATTTTTCGTTGATTTTTTTAGACGGATTTAAGCCAAAATCAACAAATTTATCTACTAATGAAGTTAATCCGCCTTTTCCTGAAATTGGCTTCATAACTTCATCAAAATAACCTTCAACCGATAAAAATCTGTTTTTTAATATTTCAATTTTTTCAATTAAAATATTGCATTTTGAATACATGCTTTCACCGATTTTTAAAATTTGTTTAATATTTTCGGCTTGATTTTTTTGTGCCCAACAGTAACTTATTATTTTTAAAGTTGCAATTAATGTTGAAGGCCCAACAATTACAACATTTTTTGTTGTTGCAAATTCAATCAGCTTTTGATTGTCCATAATATAGGACAAAATACCTTCAAACGGAATAAACATCAATTTGAAATCAGGAGTGTTTAAGCCGTCTAAATTGTTATATTTTCCGCCTAATTCTTCTGCCATACTTTCAACCTGATTATAAAAAGATTTCAAGTATTTTTGTTTATCTTCCTCGTTATCACAATTTGCAAATTCTTTAAAATCGTTCAAGGCTAATTTTGAATCAACAATGATATTTTTATTATCAGGGAAAAATATAACGGCATCAGGTCTGATTAAAGGCGAGGAAGGATTATTCAAATCCCTAAAGCCTGTTTGCGTAATATAATTGCCCATTTCGCCATATTCGTTTTTGTTTTTTAAACCTGAAGCTTTTAAAATGTTTTCTAAAATTATTTCACCTAATTCGCCTCTTGCTTGAGAATTTTCTTTTAAAGCTTTGGTAAGTTCATTAGCAGTATTTTTAATAATTTTGTTTTCGCTTAATAACGTTTCTATTTGAGTTTTAATGGTTTCTGTGTTTTTAGAGCCTTCTTTTGTAAGTTCTTCTAATCTTGTTTTAAAAAGTTCTAAATTTTTACTTAACGGTTCGAGAAGTTTTGAATTTTGTTCGGATAAATTATTTTGTTTATCTAATATCGTTTTGTTTGCAATATTAGTAAATTGTTCCGTTACTAACTTTTCCAAATCTGCAAAGTTTTTCAGGTTTTCATTACTTGTTTTTAATTGTTCCTGAAGTTTTACAATTTCAAATTTTTCATTGTTGTTAGAATTTTTTCCGAATAAAAATCCTAAAATTAATCCGATAACCAAGCAAACGGAACTTATAAAATATATCATCTTCAACTCCTCAATTTATTATATGAATATATTAGCACAATATCTTATTATTATGAATTTTACTTAGAAATTATTTACCTTTAACATATTTTTATGTTATTATTTTGGAAGATAAGAGGAATTAAAAATCATGATGAAACCAATACTTTTCAGACAATTAATAGCACATATATACAGAATTTATTTTTCAATTAATTTACTGCCGAAAGAATTTCAATTCGGTGAAAAACCGAGATGTCTTATACTTGCACCGCATGCTGATGATGAAACAATCGGTTGCGGAGGTTTAATGCTTCAACATCCGGAATGGTTTGATGTATATTGTCTGACAAACGGTTTTAGAGGTGTTCATACCGTTCCTACTTATGAAGAAAAAGTTGAAATAAGAAAAAAAGAATTTAATGAAGCAATGGAAAAAGCAGGCGTAAATTATTATCATTTCTTTTCAGATA
The DNA here is from genome assembly GCA_024408745.1 of Candidatus Gastranaerophilales bacterium. GTDB lineage: Bacteria > Cyanobacteriota > Vampirovibrionia > Gastranaerophilales > JAILCC01 > JAILCC01. The sequence goes on from JAKSUS010000038.1 coordinate 5,867, forward strand.
TTGACGATAAACGCTTGATAATGAGATATGACAGATTTAAAACAATAAGTTTATCAGATTATGATTATATTTTTATTCCTAGTATTTTAGACCAGCATCGTGATCATAAATCAGTTGCATTATTGTTAAATGATTTGATGAAAGAAAGACCATACAAGAAAAATGTAAAAATTGTTATGTATGAAGTTTGGACTGCACTTGCACTTCCTAATGTTTTTGTCGATATTTCAGGAAATATTGAAGCTAAGATGGATTTATTAAAAACTTATGCTTCTCAAACTTCAACCCGTAATTATTTAGATACAATCAGAGGTTTGAATTTATACAGAGGTCTTAACCCTGTAAGAGAATATGCAGAAGCATATTGTAAATTGGATGTCAGCGAATTTAAGCAAATTTGCAAAATGTATTCTTTTTTCCATAAGTAGGTTTTGAATAATGAAAAATATAAAAAATAAATTAAAAAAAGCAAAAAGAATAGTTGTAAAAATAGGAACAAATACCTTATCCACAAAAGATGGTAAAATGGCTCTATCAAGGATTTACGGTTTTATTGAAGATATTGCGGAATTAAAAAATCAAGGCAAAGAAGTAATTATTGTTACTTCAGGCGCTGTCGGTTTCGGTGCTAAAAAATTAAATATTTCAAAACCTGAGACCATTGAAACCAAACAAGCATGTGCTGCAATAGGACAGGCAAAACTTATGCACTTTTACGAAGATGCTTTTGATAAATTCAATATTACCGTTGCGCAAGTTTTATTAACCGAAGATGATTTTGATTACAGAAACAGATATTTAAGTTTAAAAAGTGCTTTAAATGAACTTTTATCTTTTAATGTTATTCCTATTATTAATCAAAACGATACGGTAAGCGTTTATAAATCAAAACAAACTTTAAAATCAAGTTTTGGGGATAATGATAAACTTTCATCACTTGTAATGAGCGGTTTAAGTGCTGATGTTTTGGTTATTTTAACTGACGTTGACGGATTATATGATGATGACCCGAGAGAAAATAAAGATGCAAAATTAATTCATGTTATTGAAGAAATAACTCCCGAAATAGAGGCTCTTGGTTTTGATGCGTCAAACGGTGGCAGAGGCGGAATGAAAACAAAAATTGAAGCCGCTCAGGTTGCTACGCATTCAGGCGGTTATGCAGTTATTGCAAACGGCAGTTTACCTAATATAGTAAAAAGAGTTTTCTCTGATGAAGAAATTGGCACAACATTTTTACCGAGTACAAACTTGAATGAAAAAAGAAGATGGATTGCTTATGCAACTTCACTTTCAGGTGCTCTTGTAATAAACGAGGGAGCGCTATCTGCATTAAAGAAGAATGCATCACTTTTGCCTATTGGTATTATTGATGTAAAAAATGATTTTGAAAAAGATGATGTTGTTACTATTTTGCTTGAAAACGGCGAAGAAGTAGCAAGAGGAATGGTTAATTATTCCTCTGAAGATTGCAAAAAACTTATCGGCAAACATTCTGATGAAATTGAAAAATTAATCGGACACAAAAATTATGATGCGATTATTACACGAGATAATATCATAATGACATAAAAAATTTTAGACTATTAATTATGAGGCAATTAAGAAAGAATGACAATTAAAGAGAACGGATTTTTGAAAAGAGTATTCAGGATGAAAAATCCTGATGAATTGGTAGCAAAAGCAAATGAACATGGTTTGAAAAAAACTTTGGGTGCTTTTGATTTAGTAATTTTAGGCGTAGGAGCAGTTATAGGAACAGGAATTTTTACTGTTTCGGGTGCAGCAATTGCAGGTTCTGCTCAATCAGGTCCGAGTTTTATGCTTGCTTTGGTTTTAGCAGGTTTGGCTTGTATATTTTCAGCATTTTGTTATGCCGAATTTGCCTCAATGATTCCTGTTGCAGGAAGTGCTTATACTTACACATTTGCAACTTTCGGTCAATGTGCGGCATGGCTTATGGGCTGGGTTTTAATGCTTGAGTATGCAATAGGTAATATCGCTGTTGCTATTGCTTTAGCAGGTTATTGGTTTGAATTTTTAAAATGGTTTGATAAATATTTACCGGCATTTTTAACAAATAAAGATATCTGGATATATAATTTTACGTTGTTTGGCAAAATACCATTTTTATTAAACATTCCGTCAATTTTAATAATTGCTCTGATAACGGTTCTTTTATATAAGGGAATAAGCGAAAGTGCAAAAGCTTCTGCAATTATGGTTGTTATAAAATTAGCGGTTATTGCGGTATTTGTATTTGCAGGACTTTTCCACATTAATCCGGCAAACTGGCACCCGTTTATGCCTCATGGTTGGGGTGTTGAAGGCTGGAGCGGATTATTTCAGGCTACATTTTTAATATTTTTTGCATATATCGGATTTGATGCCGTTTCAACTGCAGCCGAAGAAACAAAAAATCCTCAAAAGGATATGCCAATCGGTATTATAGGAACTTTATTAATTTGTATATTGGTTTATGTTATTGTTGGTGCGGTTTTAACCGGATTATTCCCATTCGATACTTTAAGTAATAATGCTGCTTTTATTGATGCACCTATTGCTTATGCTTTAAGAATGATTGGTAAAGGTTTCTTGGCAATGCTTGTTTCGGTAGGTGCAATGGCAGGATTATTTTCCGTTTTATTAGTTTTGCAATTAGGAACAACAAGGGTTTTATTTGCAATGGCAAGAGATAATTTATTACCTCCTGTTTTAGCGAAAATTCACCCAAAATTTCAAACGCCTCATATTATAACTGTTGTTGTTGGTATATTTACGATTTTAGGAACGTTTTTCCTTGACTTAGAGGCTTCCGCAAACCTTTGTAACATCGGAACGTTTATGGCATTTATCGTTGTAAGTATCGGCGTTATTATTTTAAGATACACAGACCCGAACAGAAAAAGAGGATTTAAAATTCCTCTAATGCCTATAATTCCGATATTAGGTATAATTTGCTGTTTATTGATTATTTATAAAGGTATTCCGCTTAGCACATTTATAGCATTTGCCGTTTGGGTACTTTTAGGCTTAGGTTTTTACTTTGCATACAGTTATAAAAAT
>JAKSUS010000039.1 GCA_024408745.1 Candidatus Gastranaerophilales bacterium
TAAAATGTCAAAAGGTGATTTTGTTGTTGCAGGATCAAACTTCGGTATAGGCTCGTCAAGAGAACATGCACCTCAAATTATAAAAATTGCAGGTGTTAGTGCTGTTATAGCTAAATCATTTGCAAGAATTTTTTACAGAAATGCAATTAATATCGGCTTATTATTATTAGAAGCCGACACCGATAAAATCAATGCAGGTGATGAATTGGAAGTTGATATTCAAAAAGGTGTAATCAAAAATCTTACCCAAAATATAGAAATCACCTTCACACCGCTACCTGATGTAATGATTAAACTTTTGAACGACGGCGGTTTGGTTGAACATATTAAGAAAAACGGTGATTTTCAATTGGTATAAATTTTAATGGGCAAGATTAAATTACTTGATAAAAATTTAATAAATCAGATAGCAGCAGGTGAAGTTATTGAACGACCTGCTTCTGTCGTAAAAGAACTCGTTGAAAACTCAATAGATGCGGGGGCTACAAGAATTGCTGTCGATATTTCAAACGACTCAAGAGATATAAGAGTAGCCGATAACGGTTCGGGCATTTCAAAAGACGATATAAAAAACGCTTTCACCCGCCACGCAACAAGTAAAATCTTAACCCAAGACGATTTATGGAATATTTCTACCTTAGGTTTTAGGGGTGAAGCCTTAGCAAGTATTATTTCCATCGCAAAAGTTACCTGCATTACAAAAACAAAAGATGACACAAACGGAGTTAAAGCAGTTTGCGCAGAATCAGAAATCGTTACAAGCGAAACAGGTTGCGACTTTGGAACGACTATGGAAATTAATGATTTATTCTATAACGTTCCTGCAAGAGCAAAATTTTTAAAGAATTCAAAAACCGAAATCGGCTATATTCAGGAAATCATGCAAGGTTTGGCAATTTCGCATCCGGAAATCGTTTTTTCCTTAACAAATAACGGTTCGACTCTGCTCAAAACGACAGGCAGCAACAATATTGAAGTCGTTATTTCAGAAATTTATAATTCCGCATTAATAAAAGAATTAAAAGAAGTTAACAATGAAGATTTACAGGCAAATGTAAGAATTACCGGTATTGCAAGCACACCGCTTTATACACGTTCAAACAGAAAAGGCATTTATATCTTTGTAAACGGAAGAAGCGTAAAATGTCCGATATGCTTAAAAGCCATTGACAATGCTTATTCAAACCTTATCCCGAAAGGGAAATATCCGTTTATTGCCTTATCAATAAATTTAAAGCCCGAAGATGTCGATGTAAACGTTCACCCGACAAAAAGAGAAGTACGCTACAAAGAAACAAATCTTGTTTATAACTTTATTTATTATTCAATAAAAAATGCCTTGAGTGAATTCAAAACACAGGAACAACAACAATACTCTTACCCTGCCATGCCTGAGGTTAGTTTTAATAAAGTTGAAAATGATTTTTCTTCCGAAAACAAAACTTCTGCAAATAATTTTTCAGGTAATACAAATACCAATTATCAAAAAACAGATTTTTCAAAATTTGCGAGTAATCCTCGTTCAAATAGCTTTAAAGATTATAAATCTGATAAAGTTTACATTGAAAAAAATTATTCAAAAGAAGATTTTTCAGCCGTTCAGCAACACTTTTTACAACCCGAAACCGCTGAAATTACTTTAAATAAGCCGAATATAATTGGACAGTTTAAAAACACTTATATTTTAATTGAAAGAGAAGAAGGCTTGGAACTTATTGACCAACATATTGCACATGAAAGATATTTATATGAAACATTAAAAGAAAATTTGAAAAACAACGGTGAAATCGCATCGCAAATGTTTTTCACTTCTCTTGAAACACCCCTTGCACCGGAAGATATTGAAAAATTAGAAAAAAATAAAGAAATTTTGGCAAAGCAAGGTTATGCGTTTGAAATAAAAGATAATAACGTGATAATTAAAGAAGTTCCCGTTGTTGTTGCACAAAACCACGCAGAAAACATTATAGAAGATGTAATCGAGTGTTTGAATACCAATTTTGATAAGGTTGAAGATGCCGTTTTAATTATGAGTTCCTGCAAGGGTGCGGTTAAAGCCGGTCAAAAATTATCAATGTGGCAAATGAATGACATTATTGAAAAATGGATGACGACTAAAAATCCTCAAACGTGTCCTCATGGCAGGCCGATTTCAAAAATCATTGAAACAAAAGAAATTGCAAAATGTTTTTTAAGAAATCAATAATTTATAAATATATTTAGGGAGAGAAAGGTTATGAAAAAATTAAAAATTGCAGGCATTATTTTAATAAGTATTGTTGCCTTGTTTTATATATTCTTTTTATTAGTTTTGCCAAATGCTTTGGACAGTAAATTTGCAAAAGATTTAATAAATAACCTTGCTAAAGATAATTTGGGAGTTGAATTAAATATCGGCAAAATAAAATTATTAACTTCTTTCCCGTTAAACGGTGGTGCCGAGATTGATGATTTAACAATCATTTGCAACAACAATAATAAAAATATTGAGTTAAAATCAGTTAGTGCAAAAGTAAATTTGTTCTCACTTTTATTTAAAAAAGTTACTTTAACTGATATTAATTTAGAAGGTTTGACTTTATCTTCAAAGATTTCCAAAACAGGTGATTTATCGGTTATGAAATGTTTTATACTCCCTGAACCTAAGAAAGAAGAAAAAACAAATAATTCATCAGATTTTGTTATGGATAACAATTTCCCTGATATAAATATAAAAGATGTGAATTTATCATTATTTGATGAAGAAACAAAAAACAAATTATCTTTAAATGTTGATAAATTAAAATTAGACGATTTTGTTTTAAATGAGCATTTAAAGGTCAACACAACAGGTAAAATACTTTTGAATGATAAAGAAAATATAGTTTTCAATATAAAAGCTAAAAGTTTTATGCCTGAAATTAAAGATAATAAAGAAGATAAAGAAAAAAGCAATGAATATTTTAATTTTATAAAAGAGTTTGCAAAGTATAATCCGAAATTAAATATTAATAGTGATATAGTGATTTCTAATGAAGATAAAAAAATCATACTTGACGGTTTTGCCAATATTGATGATATAACTTTCAAAATCGGAAATATGCAAATCCCTAAAAGTTATATTCATATTAAATCAGATAAAAACAAAGCTGATATTGATTCTGAATTTTATATAAGTGATAAAGAAAAATTCAATTTAATTTCTAAAATCAAAACTTCTAAAAATATTAATTTAGAATTGAATTTTAAAACAGAAAAATTGAGTTTTAAAAATCTTCAAAAATTAGCCACAGAAATATTATCAACATTTAATATTGAAAACGAATTTAAAAATGAAAGAATTAACGGTTATTTAACATCAGATTTAAAATTAGTAACAAATTCAAAGAAACTGACAACAAACGGTTCTCTAAAAATCGTAAACGGAGAACTGATTTCCGATAAAATAGGTTTATATATAAAAGAATTCAACTCAAATATTATTGCCAATAAAAATGTTTTAAATTTCAATAATACGAGCCTGAATATTAATAATGCTTTGATAACGTTAAAAGGTAGTATTGATGAAAAAGCAAATGCCGATATCGAAATAAATACCAATAAACTCCCCATAGCCAAATTAGCGGAAGCATTTTTAACAGGTGAATTGAAAAAAAATTATAAAATAAATAACGGTTTATTAGATTTAAAAGTTATTATAAAAGGTAAATTAGAAAATATTAAACCTTCAATTAATCTTGCTTTATCGTCTTTAAATATTTTCGATAAACAAAATAAAATAACCTTATCAAATAAGATAACTACGGCAAATATCATTACTGACTGGAAAGAATTTAAAGGTGATATAGTTTTAAATTCGACAAAAGCAAACTTGGCTGATTTTAAAACAAATATTATTATTCCCGAAATTAAACTAAATATTTCACCTGACGAACTAAAAATTACAAATTCAAAAATCAATATTAATTCTTCAACTTTGAATTTAGTCGGTGATATTAAAAATTATCTAAAAACTCCTGAAATGAATTTCACTTTAAAAGGAAGTATTTTAGCCAATGATATAAAGAATTTTATTCCAAAAGAAATGGCCTCTTTTGTTATCGCTAAAGGAAGTTTACCTATAAAAGCAACAATAACAGGCAAAAACAAATTTAATATTAAAGGACAAATTTTTGCAAATGCTAATAATAACCTGAATTTTATAAATATAGATAAACTTCAAAATAAAAACACAATAACTAATTTTGATGCCGTTTTTGAAAATAACAACCTTAACATTAAAGATGTTGGGATTTATATAGTTTCAACAAATTCTTTATCAGATGATTTTGCATCAAATATTGCACAAGCAAATGAAATAGTTATCGTAAAAGGTGTTTTGGCAAACTTTAATACTCTTAAAAATATAAAATTAAATTTAAATGACACATTGAATTTAGATATGATGAATATTTCAGCAAAAGTAAACGGAAACATTAGTGCAGACGGTAATATCAATAACCCTCAGTTGAGAGGAAATTTAAACATTTCTAACCTTAATGCTCCCGATTATTTGATTAAAAATCAGACAACAAATATAAATATAACTCCATCAACGATTACAGCACAAATTTTCGGACTTAATTTAAACGGTGATGTTTTAGATACTGGTTTTACAATGCAGAATAATTTCAATATGCCATATATTATTACAAAAGCAAATGTTGATGCAAAATCTGTTGATTTAGATAAACTTTTAGTTATTACTTCTAAATTTTCTTCACCGACAAGCAGTCCTTTATCTTCTGCAAATTCAACATTAATACCTGTTACAATCAAACAAGGTAATGCAAAAATCGCTAATTTTAAAGTCGGTACAATTGAAGCAAGCAATATAACATCTGATTTTACTTTAACCAATGATGTTTTAGATATGAAAAATGTTAAATCAACCGCTTTCAAAGGTTCTATGCGGGGTGAAATAAAATATAATTTAAACACATTACTAATGAATGCAAAACTTCAGGGCGAAAATATGGACGCTAATCCTGCAGTTAGTGCATTGTTAGGAATAAAAGATCAACTTATGGGAACTTTAAAATTTGATGCTGATATTTCCATGAAAGGAGCAACTTTAACGGAACAATTAAAAACTTTAAAAGGTAATGCGAACTTTGAATTAAAGGACGGACAATTAGGTAGTTTAGGACGGATTGAAACATACTTAAAAGCAGCTAATATTATGAGTATGCAAATTATTGAAAGCTCAATAAATGTAATAATTTCAACACTTATGCCTTATAACTCCGGACAAATTTCATCAGCAACAGGAAGTTTGACATTCTCTAACGGCAATGTTTACTTCTCACCAATAAAAAGTTCGGGAAAAGAAATGTCTTTATTTATTACAGGAAATTTAAACATGCTCAATTATAACGGGGATATAAAGATTTTAGGAAGATTGAACAGCGAAATGAGCGAAGTTATGGGCGCTTTAGGTAATCTTTCTTTTGAAAAAATTATAAATTCGGTTCCTGTTTTGGGAACTAATGTTACAAAGACAATATTCAGGCTTTTTAACGCAACAACAGTACCTTCTGATATAAATAACATTCCTAAACTAACCCCTAATGCTTCATCAAAAACATTTAAAGTCGTTTTAAGCGGTAATGTAATGACCCCAAAAGGTGTAAAATCTTTCCAATGGTTAACAACAGAAGAAGTATTAAACTCAACCGAAAATGAATTAATGAAAAAAATATCACTTCCACAAACAAGGGAAGATCTTGTTAATGAATTAAAAACTGGTTTAGAAAATAAAAAACAGGAAGTAATAAAAGAAACTCAAGAATTAACCAAACAAAAGATTAATGAAACTAATCAGAAAGTAATGGAAACAAAAAAACAAATAACAGATAAAATAGAAAATAATCAGACACTTAAAAACTTAAAGACTTTAAGCGATTTTGTCAAAACAGAAGCAGAAAAACAAAAAGCTAAACAAAATGCACAATAAAAAATAAATTTATTAATTATTTATTTTTTCTAATGTTTCTTTGATATCCTGAACTTCATATTTTAATCTGTTTAAAGCACATTGAACAGGATCAGGTATTCTGTTATGTTGCAATTGTCCGTCTTGTTCAAATCTTTGAGCAACAATTCTTGCCGGAATACCGACAACCGTAGAATGTTCGGGAACATTATCAATAACGACAGAGCCTGCGCCAATTCTTACATTTTCTCCAATTGTAATATTGCCTAAGACCTTTGCGCCTGCTCCGACAACAACTCCGTTCATAAGCGTAGGGTGTCTTTTGCCATGTTCTTTACCGGTACCGCCTAAAGTTACTCCCTGATATAAAAGAACATCATCTTTAATTATAGTAGTTTCACCTATTACAACTCCCATTCCATGGTCAATAAAAAATCTTCTTCCTATTGTTGCTTTTGGGTGAATTTCTATACCAGTTAAAAATCTTGTAAAATGAGAAATTAATCTTGGAATCAGAGGAACCTTCCAATAATTTAATTTGTGTGCAATTCTATGCATAAATAATGCATGAAATCCGGGATAACAAAGCAAAACTTCTAAAAAACTCGTTGCTGCCGGGTCTTTTTCGTATATTGTCTGAATATCTTCTTTTATTTTTGAAAATGCTCTTATTAACATAATTTTATTATAACAAAAAATTAAAATATTAACTTCAGCGGAGTTTCCTGTTCTCTCTTTTTAGCATTTTTACCTGATGTGATTTTTTGTCTGTAGCAGGAAGTTAAATAATTTCCGTTATCACCGCTTAAATTTTTTACTGCTTCATTTAGTGTATGGCTCGCATCATCATATTTTTTTAATGAGCAAAGTAATGAAATTTTTTGATCATATAAAGAAGTCATTTGATCATTATCAGTTCTGTTAGCATATAAAAAAGCTTTTTCACAATTTTCAAATGCTTCTTCGTATTTACCTAAAATATCAAGGACATAGGCTTTTGAACCTAATGCCTGAGTAGAACACGGATTTGATAAAATAGCTTTATCATAAGCATTTAAAGCTTCATATTCCTTCCCCTGATTCAATAACTTTATATCACCTTCAAGTAAAAAGGCTTTAGTGTGATTTTTATCAATTGATGTAGTTTCTTCTAATAAAGATAACGCTTTATCATATTTTTTTGAGTAAAAAAGGTCACACGCCTCTCTGTATAATTTTTCTGCTCGGATATTAAATAACGTTTTCTTTTGTCTATTAGGGTCAGACATTATCATACTAAACTCTCTCCACAAAAAAGTGATGCATAAGCCATTTCGTTGTTTAATTATAATATCAATTTTTATTTAAAAATGCTAATCTGTTAAAAAATATTAAGCTGTAAATTCGACAATCCGATGCGAAAGGGGATTCATAGTTTTTACAATTTTAAATATTAAGTTTTGTTAAGCAATTTGCCAAATAGCCCGACCATCTAAAAACTAAACCTGTGAAAAAACTATATATCGTTGCCTTTAGCGAATACATATAAATTCAATTTATATATATTGAAAAGTTTTCATTTAGTCTAAAACACAATAATAGCAAGCATTTTTGATTTACCGAAAATTTGACAAAAAATCATGTTCACGATTAACTGAATAATGTTAATAGAGAGCAATAAAACTAAACGATTGAATATTTAGGTTGGAGAAATTTTATGAGACATTTTTTAGCAATTACACTCTTTATAACAGCATTTGTATTTAACATATCAAATGTTCAAGCGCAAGAGGAAGAAATAATTGCAATTCAAGAAGAACCCATTTGTGTAAACCCATCCGTCGTATCAGTACAAGCTAAAAAAGCCCCTAATAACAAGGGTTATGTTGTTTATGTTAATAATAAACAGACATTGTGGTTTGTTAAAGATTTACCATCACTTACGGCACAAAAAAGAGCAGAAATGGTTGCCGAAAAAATAGATACTATTTTGCAATCGGGACTTGATCCTGCCACTATCAAGCCTGTAAAATCAGGTAATTACACATTTTTGCAAGCAGGTAACGAAAAAATAGCTACAGTTGACGAAATCAATGCAAAAGCAGTTGGTGTATCAGTTCATGAATTAGCCTATACGTGGGCTAACAATACAAGAAGCGCTTTAGGTACAAGTGCATTAAGAAAAGATTACACAGATGTTTCTCGTGGTTTTAGCGGTAAACAAAGCCGTTACTTAGGACACAAAACAGTAGGTATGGCTTCCTGGTACGGACCAAATTTCCATGGTAAACGTGCAGCAGACGGCAGCAGATATAACGCAAACGAATATACTGCGGCACACAGGACTTATCCGTTTGGTACACTTGTTAAAGTTACCAATTTGAAAAATTCCAAAAGTTGTGTAGTGAAAATTACCGACAGAGGTCCTTATGCACACGGCAGAATTATTGACTTATCAAGCAGAGCAGCAAAAGATATAGGCGTATCCGGTGTTGTTAAAGTAAAACTTGAAGTAATCGGACAGTATTAATAAAGTTTTAAAGAATGAGTAGCAAAAAGTCTGAAAATAAATTTTCAGACTTTTATTTTTTTTAATTTAGTTTATAAATAACAAATTATATATATCTTTTGGCATTATTCATCAGACAATTTAACAACAGCTGATTTTGAAGAAGCAGCCTTTGAATATGCTGATACTGCTTTATCTAAAGAGGTAAAATTACTATTTATCCAATAACATTTTGGGGTTGCTGTACGACCATAAGAATATACCATACCATGTTGCACTACCTCACCTGCCGCTCTTTCATCATGTGATATAGCAAAACTAATCTTTTTTTTATCTTTATCATCAGCTTCTATCAGTTTTACATAATCAGTATTGATATAAAGATCATCTCTTAGTTG
>JAKSUS010000004.1 GCA_024408745.1 Candidatus Gastranaerophilales bacterium
CTATTGAACCATTAAGAGCTGATAAAAAAGTCGGAAGTTCTTTAGAGGTTGCAGTTTATTTATCAGTTGAAAATGAAAAAATTGCAAACTATTTAAAATCAAGTGAAAAAGATTTATCAGATATATTTATTACTTCTCAGGCATTTATTGACGGAACGCCTGAAAAAGAAGTTCTTAATACTTTTGAAGAAGACGGAATAAAAGTTCAGGTTACAAAAGCATTAGGCGAAAAATGTGAAAGATGTTGGAAATACAGAATTTTAGACAAAAACTCAAAACATCCTACAATTTGTGATGATTGCCAAGAAGCAATTGAAGAATAATTTTATAAAAAACATAGTGTAAAATTTTGCACTATGTTTTTTATGCTTAATTTGAATCCAAAAAGTTCTTTAAGCCTTTATTCTCTGTATTGTTTTTGCAAAGCTTTTTCAACTTACAAATTGCTCTGTTTTCAATTTGTCTTACACGTTCTCTTGAAACGTTATATTTTGCACCGATTTCTTCTAAAGTTTTCTTCTTGCCGTCATCATCAAGACCGTAACGCATAATTACAATATCACGTTCTTTTTGGCTTAATTGACCTAACATGTCTTTTACTTTATCAATTAAATTATCTGTCGTAACCTGCGCATCAGGAGCAACAGAAGCCTCATCAATTAAAACGTCTTCAATTTTTGCATTTTCTTCTTTTGTATTTATCGGAGTTTCTAAACTTATTGTTCCTTGCGCAATACGAATTACATATCTTAATTTTGATAAAGACATGTCTAATTTTTCCGCAATTTCTTCTTTTGTCGGATTTCTGTGTAGCGAAATTTTTAATTCTCTTGTCGCTTTTTTGATTTTTCCTAAAGTTTCAATCATGTGAACAGGAAGACGAATCGTTCTTGACTTGTCTGCGATACCTCTTGTAATCGCCTGCTGAATCCACCATGTTGCATAAGTTGAAAACTTATAACCTTTTGAGTAATCAAATTTTTCAGCCGCTTTAATTAAGCCGACATTACCTTCCTGAATTAAATCAAGAAAAGTTAAACCTCTGCCGATATATTTTTTTGCAATACTTACAACAAGTCGTAAATTTGCATTAACTAATATATCTTTTGCCTTTTCGTCATTATCTTCTTTTATTTTTTTAGCAATTTCAAGTTCTTCTTCATGCGAAAGCAAAGGGATTTTACCTATTTGTTGCAAATAGACTTTTACGGAGTCATCAGTTGCTTTTAGTTCTCTTGCGATTTCATTGTTTTCATCATCTTCTTCATTAGTTTCATCTTCAACGAAACTTTCAAAGTCGATATCCGCATCCGTAACTTCGTTTTCTTCTTCTGTATATTTTGAGTTTATTTTTTCATCATCCGACATGGAAATTGCCAATCCTTTTTTGGACATTTTTACTTCTCCCTTTTATTTTATTACAATTGTCAATAAGTTGTCATACATTTTTTTGATGATTTTTTCTAAACTCCCTGCTGCCTCAAAAACTCAAACATTAAAATACTTGCTGCGTTTGACACATTTAATGAATTAAAATCTCCTTTCATATTTATTTTTATGTTCAAATCGCATTTTTCTTTTGTTAATTTACTTACGCCCTGGTTTTCACCACCCATAACAAAAAGTGTATTTGTATTATATTTTACTGATGTATAACTTTCCGCACCATCTGCCTCTGCTGCATAAGCCCAAAAGCCATGCTCTTTTAATAAATCTATTGCATTGTTCAAATTCGTAACCTGCACAATTGGAATAAGTGAAACTGCTCCCGCACTACATTTTTCAACGGTTGAAGTTACTAAACTTGCATTCCTTTTAGGAATAATAACCGCATCTGCACCTGCACATTTTGCAGTTCTTATTATTGCACCTAAATTGTGAGGATCCTGAACTCCGTCAAGCATGATTATTAATGAATTTTCTTCTTTGTCCTTTATATTCTCCAAAACATCATCCAAATCAGCATATTGAATCGGTGAAATATAGGCAATAACTCCCTGATGAACCTGAGTTGTTATTGTTGATAATCTTTCTTTCGGAACATATTGAATAGGGATTTTATTATCAATCGCTAATTTTATAATATTTGAAACCTTATTATCTTTTTTTATATTTTGTGAAATCAAAATTTTATTTATCCTTGTGGCTCTGTCGGAATTTAAAATACCTTCAACGGCATTTCTTCCGTAAACAATATCACTATTTTCCATAATTTTTCCTCGTTATTTCTGTTTATTTATATTCTATAACGAGATATTCAAAAAATATAGTAAAGAAAAATTTCTGACAATTGGAAAGGTGTTTTCCTGCTGACCTATTTTTTACATTTTTGTAAATAATTTAATTATTTTTTAAATAAATAACAAATTTTTTATTTACGGTTATTAATATAAGAGAAGCAAAAGAAAGGGAAAAAACATGGTAGAAAGTCCGACATCAGCATACACAGTAATAAAAAACACACAACCGAATCATATAGGTATTTATTATAATGATAAAAAAATACATGATGAAGAAAGAGTATATATGTTTAATCCTGACGGAAGCGCTTCAGTACAGTCATGCGCCTGGGGATTTAAATCAAAATGTCCTGTCGGAACTTTCAGTGATTTATTATTAAAATTACCAAACACAAAAGAACTAAATTCTGAAATCGCAAAAAAATTAGCAAGAGCTTACGATAAATACGCAAGAGAAAATGCTGACAAATTGGAAATTATAGTTTAATAAAAGTATTTACAAGAGCGAAATGTTTATATAAAATAGATATTACCAATAAGGAGAGGTGTCCGAGTGGTTTAAGGTGCAAACCTGGAACGTTTGTGTGGGGGCAACTTCACCGAGGGTTCGAATCCCTCCCTCTCCGGATTATTCAAGCAATATGTTTAATTACATTTATGACTACTCTCATTTTTTTAAGCAAAATAATTGAAAAATACATGGCAATTATAATTTTAATAATTGCACTATTAGCATTATTTATTCCTCAAGATTTTTTGTGGATTGAAATAAATTGGATAAATTATCTGCTTATGTTTATTATGTTCGGAATGGGAATGGTTTTAAAAGCAGATGATTTCAAAATGGTTTTTTCTAACCCTAAAGATGTTTTAATCGGAACTATGGCACAATTTATACTAATGCCCTTATTAGCTTTTGCTTTAGGGAAAATTTTCAATTTGGATACTGCATTGTTTATCGGGTTAATATTAGTAGGAGCTTGCCCCGGCGGAACGGCAAGTAACGTAATAACTTATCTTGCAAAAGGGAACTTAGCTTTATCCGTAAGTATTACCGCTTTTAATACTCTTTTAGCACCTATCGTAACTCCTTTTATAATCTATATTTTATTGCATACAGTTATAAAAATACCTGTTTTTAATTTGTTTATTGCAATTATAAATATTGTCATACTGCCTGTAATTTTAGGATTAATTACCAAAAAAATATTTGGTAATAAGTTATCGGAAATAATTAAGTTACTTCCCGCATCATCTATATTGGCAATAAGTTTGATTGTTGCGAGTATAGTTTCACATAATGCCGATAAAATTATAAATACCGGTTTTATTCTTTTTGCAGTCGTTATATTACATAATATTTCAGGATACATTTTCGGGTATATAATAGCAAAACTTACCAATATGAACATTGAAAATTCAAAAGCAATATCAATTGAAGTTGGCATGCAAAATTCCGGACTTGCAACATCACTTGCAATAACTTTCTTCTCTGCATTACCGCTTGCCGCATTACCGGGTGCAATATTTTCGGTTTTTCATAACCTGACAGGCTCTGTATTGGCTTGGTACTTTTCTAAAAAGAAATAATTACAGACAATTTTTAATTGTGTTTTTGATTTTCATAATAACTTCTTTTATATATTTTTCAGTACGAAGCGCGCTGAGTACGACATCGGCATCTTTTGCATAAGGTCTTAGAGATTGTGTGGCGCCTTCGTTTACAGTGTCAAAAAGCATATCTGCTGCTTTTCCGACTTTGCCTCTTTCAACCGCTCTTTTATACCATCTTTCTTTAATAACATCACTTGGAGTATGAACGTAAACCGAAACATCCAAAATTTCTTTTATTGTATTTTCAAGTACAAATAAGCCTTCCGTTAAAATGATTTTTGCAGGTACTTTTTTGATTTTATTCGGAATACTTTCTATTGTAAAAAAGTTATATTCCGGTGTAAAAATAACTTCACCTGCTTTAATTTTTTCCAAATCATTTCTTAACAACGGTAAATCTACAGCCTGAGGCTCATCTAAATTAAATCCGCTGTCAAAAAGCGCTTCATAACTTCCTGCTGCCTTTAATTCTTCTGACGCATCTTTATAATAATTATCGCTGTTAATTAAAGTAGAAAGGCTTCTATGCTTCTCTGAAATACTCATATCTAAAATTTTTGAAGTTAAAGTACTTTTACCTGAAGCAGACTCACCTGAAACTCCGATTACAATCCTTTCTTTAGGGCAACTGACTAATTTATAAGCCAAGCTCCTTATAAAACCGTGTTTTATATTAATAAAAAGCGGTTGCTCTGATTGCATATCTTCATCAATAATTGTTTTTAAATTTTTTTCAATATGGTGCGCAAGATAGATATTATTGGTTTCTTCGTTAAAAACAGGAGCATTATAACTCAATTCTTCCGTTTTTATATTTTCTTCCAATTGTATATTGACCATTAATACCTCTTGTTGCATCCAAACCTACCATTTAAAAATATACTAAAAATAATTACTGTTGTATATGAAAAAACATTATATTTTTACAAAAATTATTATAATTTCTTATATTATTTGTTCATTTTTTCATAGCCTCTTTTTCTATTGATTTATATGCTGTTTTTATTAAACTTTCTACAAGTTTATCATCACGTTGAATTTTAAAACCTGATTTTGTTAAAAATTGATTAGATACTTTATAGGCATCATATTCATTAACTAAGGTATAGTATAAATTTTTAATATAAAAATCTATATCTTCTTGTTTGTGTGCAGGCTTTGATTTGAATTTGTTAATATATCCTGCTAATAATTCTTTAATTTCATTTCTTATTTGCGGTAATTTTTTGTATACTTCACTTGTTTTTTTATTTAAATTATCCGTAAAAATGGCAGCCTCTATGTATATTCTTGTTATTAGTTGCGAAGATTCTTTCTTGGTAATAGCATATATGGAATGAAAGTTTCTTTCACCACGTTTTGCGGCATATCTGTTAATCATTGTGTTCCTGCTCATTTCAGCATCAAGTTCCTGACAGGCATGAGTTAACTCATGTATTACTGTAACTAAAAAATCATTTAAAGCATTTTTCTTTTTCAAATTCCTTTTAAGAATATAAATCGCAAACTCATATGGCTGAAAAACCCCGGCTGAAGCAAATTTAGCTTTTTCCCAGTAATGAATTTTCATATACGGGAAAAACTTTTTAATTATTTCATTTGTATGCTTATAAGTGAAATTTGGATTTTTTTCTGCTTCTTTTACAAATTTATCGCATATAGCCATGCTTCTGTAAATCACATCAGCACGAGATGAAAATTTTACAGAATTGTTGTTTTGAATATTTTGCAGATTACAAGAATATATTTTCATATTTTTATTAATTATGAAAATATAATTTTTTGTTATTATCTGATGAAATTCGTCATAATTTTGTCTTCTTTTTTAGGTTCAATGCCTGCATTTTTAGACAATTCAAAAGACTTCAACATCCATGTCATATTTTGACCGATTATGCGCATAATTTGTAAACCTTCCAAATCCTGTTTAACTTCATCAGGCTTGTTTCCATGAACCATATTCCAATAATTTGAGGGAACTATCGGCATATTATTAATTAAAAAGTGTTTATTTATAACGTCTAATGATGCGGTTGTTCCTGCTCTTCTTGCTGAAACTATTGCACAAGCAGGTTTATATGCAAAGTTATTGCCGCCTGCAAAAAACAATCTGTCCATTAAAGATAAAATTCTTCCGCTCGGGTGAGCATAATAAACAGGACTGCCGAAAACAAACCCGTCTGCCATTTTTGCTTTTTCAATTATTTCATTAACCATATCATCATTAAATACGCATTTTCCTGTTGTTCTGCAAGCTCTGCAACCGATACAATCCCTAATTGCATCTTTTCCTACTTGAATTATTTCTGTTTCAATATTATTTTCATTTAAAACTTTTTCTATTTCCGATAATGCCGTAAAAGTACAACCGTTTTCGTTAGAGCTACCGTTAAACAATAAAACTTTCATTACATTTTCTCCTTAATCAAATAAACTTGCCTGCATAGTATTTGGAACAATATTTAAAAGTCTGTAACCTTCGGGCGAAACTTTTCTTCCTCTCGGTGTTCTTAAAATCAACCCTGCCTGCAAAAGATACGGTTCACAAACATCTTCAATGGTTTTTACATCTTCACACAAGGCTGCTGCAATCGTTTCAATTCCCACAGGTCCTCCGTCATATTTTTCAATGATTAATTTTAACAGATTTCTGTCCATAGAATTAAGCCCTACTTGGTCGATTTTTAACAAATCAAGTGCTTCGTTTGCGATTGTTCCGTTAATATCAGAGTCATAACGCACTAACGCATAATCTCTGACACGCTTTATTAATCTGTTTGCAATTCTCGGTGTTCCTCTTGAGCGTCTTGCAATAGCATTTAAACCGTCTTTATCAATTTTAATATCAAGAATTTTTGCAGTTCTTGCTAATACCTGCATTAATTCCTGAATTGTATAAAATTCAAGCCTGTGAATAATCCCAAATCTGTCCCTTAACGGACCTGACAAACTTCCTGCTTTCGTTGTTGCACCGATAAGGGTAAATTTTGGAACAGGTATTCTTAAATTTTTTGTACCTTGTGATTTTCCCGTCATCATATCAATAAAGAAATCTTCCATTGCAGGATATAAAATTTCTTCCGCTACTTTATTAAGTCTGTGAATTTCATCAATAAATAAAATTTCACCCGCTTTTAAACTCATCAAAATTCCTATAATATCTCTCGGACGCTCTAAAGCAGGAGCCGAAGTTATTTTAATATTAACGCCCATTTCATTAGCAATAACACCGGCAAGAGTAGTTTTCCCTAACCCCGGTGGCCCGTAAAATAACATGTGATCAATACTCTGCTCTCTTTTCTTAGCCGACTCTATACTGATTGACAAAGTTTCTTTGAGTTCCGATTGCCCGATATAATCATCAAAAGTTTTCGGTCTGATTGAACTTTCAAAAGATTTATCAAAATCAATTTCTTTAGCATCAAGCTGATTTGAAGTATTTATATTTTTATCATCATCAGAATTTATAATCATCTTCTACCTGTTTGTAATCCTGTAAATATGAAATTCAGAAGGCTTCAATTCATTATAATAAATTGAATTTTGAGCTTCAACATTTGTTTCAACAAATTCACCGTCTTTATAAAGAAATTCCGATAAAACACAATTGTTGCCTAATTCTAAAGTTTTATCTTTAACTGCTTGTCCGATTTTATATTCAATAGTTACATTGTTATTTTCATCAGTATTTCTCAATTTTTGAGTCGGATAGTTTTCATTAACAACAAATAAAACCTGATTATCATAACCGTCAAGAGTATTTATCCAAGCGCAAAAACCGTCTTCATCATTTCTGGTTAAATATGATTTTCCCCACTTGCAAAATTTACATGTTCTTGCAAACTCATTTATTGCATTAAATTTTTTGAAAAATTCTTTATTGTTTTCTCTTTTTAATGAGATTTCATTTCCGATAGTTTTTTCTGTTCCTGTTTTTGTAAATGATTCATCACCGTCAACAAACATAACAGGACGACTTGCATTTTGACCGCCAACAATGAATTTATATTTGAAGAATTTTAATAAAGCACCATCTTCACCAAGTTGTCCCGGATATTGATCAATTTCTGAAAATTCACCGTCCTGATTGTTGTAACTTTTTAAAATTGAAAGTTTGTTTTCACCTTGTTGATTATTATAATTTTCAAGCATTTCTAAATCTTCAAAAATACGTTTAACATTTTTTGAACCTTGAGAAATAATATCGCTTCCCCATAATAAATCAAAACTCATATCCTGATGATATTCCCACAAAAAACCATCCCACAACATGTATTCCGCTAATGTTGCAAAATGAGGAATTATTGATTTCATTTCGTTATTTGCTTTTCTTAAAACTGCTCTCGGTGCCCTATAACTGATTGGCAAACCTTCTTTTTCAGATACTCTGTCAACAATATGGTCAATATGGTCAACTCTGAAACCATCAAAATTAAAATCTTTTTGAAGTTTTTTCAAAGAATTAACATAAAAATCAATAACATCATCATTAAATGTATGTTTGTCAAAATTATAGAAATAATAAGGTGTTTGGCAATCAAGGTTTGCAAATTCCGTAACATCTTTATTATCGATATTAAAATGTCTGAACATCGGATAACTTGCACCGTTGCACATCTTATCAAAAACAGGAACTCCGCAGGAATTCCACGCACCGCCAGGTGCCGGCCACAAACCGTCTGCAATTAATGCCAAAATAATTTTCAATTGGTCTGTTACATCTTCTTCTTCCAAAGTTTTATCAGACGACACATTTAACATATTAGCAATGAATTTCTTCACCCGATTATGCAAAATATCTTGATTTTCTCTTGATAACATTTGATTAGAAAATTCTTTTTTCTTTTCAATTAAATCTTCTAATGCATTTTCATAATCTTCTTTTAATTCTTCTTTAATTTCAACATAATCACCTTTTAAATAACTTTTTAAAATTGTTTTAAGCTCATCAGAATAATTTAAAACATCAATTTCTTTTTCTATTTTTAAAATTAATTCATTAATATCAAACCATCTTGCAATATGAGGTTTAGATAAAACCGCTTTTGAATATCTTGCAGTTTGGGGGAGAACGTCATACATAATCGGGTGTCCCATTAATTGAACAAAAGCAAGTAAAGCCTGCACCTGTTCTTTTGCGGATAATCCGAAAGCTTTATTGATTTCTTTATCATTTAATCCTTCCGTAACCTCAGAACTCTTGGGAAGATAAGCACACCCAAATTCACGCGGATGAAAAGGTACCATATAAATTGTAGAATTTAAAATTCCGTTTTCTCTGTCACCGCAGGGAAGTGTTAAAAACTGCGTCAGAATTTCATAAAATTTTGCGGTTTCATCAGTTCTGTTTCCGTTACCTAAAGCACATAAATTAATTAATTTTATATTGTGTTGTTCTTTTTTTATCCAGGAACTGTCTGTATATCCCGCACGTTTTACGGGGCTTAAATCTTCATAAATAAATTCTTTTCCGTCATAAGTGTTATTAGCTTTAAATTTTTCTTCAACACCTGCAATAATTTGAGCAGGGGTAAGCGTTTCGAGAGCTTCTTGTTGAGATAACGGAAGATAACCATGTTTATTTACTATATCAACAATATTTTTAATATCTTTATTTGCCGGAATAACTTTATAAAAATTTTTTAAACCGTTAAATAAAAGTGATAAACTTTTTTTATCTGTACTAAAACATGTTGAATTCATCACAAGATGCCCCTTATTAACTAACACAATTATATTTTAGCATAAATAATTATTGATGTGAAAATATAAATAATGCCCAAATTTTAAGTGAAAGTTTGTAAAATTTTTAAGATTATTATAAACTATTAATTATAGTTCTATAATTTAATAAAGAGACATCATGGAAAGCAGACAAAATTGGAGTTCGCAATTTGCATTTATTATTGCGGCAATAGGTTCAGCAATAGGCTTAGGAAATATTTGGAGATTTCCCTATGTAATGGGTGAAAACGGCGGTGCAGTTTTTTTAATTGCATACTTTTTCTTCGTATTTTTTATTTGTTCAATACCACTTTTTGGAGAACTTTTATTTGGTAAAGTTTCTCAAAAAGATGTTGTCGGTGCATTTAAAATGCTCAATCCGAAATTACAAATATTCGGTTGGCTAAGCGTTCTTACTTCAATTGCTATTTGCTCTTTTTATTTTGTAGTAGGCGGTTGGATTTTTTATTACCTCTTTAAAAGTTTTTCACTAAATACAATAAGCAATTTCGGAACAGAATTTTCCGGCTTAATTGCTTCACCAATCTGGTCAATATCATTAACCATGTTGTTTTTAGGCGTTTGTATGTTTTTTGTATTTAGAGGAGTAAATAAAGGTATAGAAATTGCAAATAAAATAATGATGCCTGCTTTTGCTGCAATATTAATTGTTTTAACCGTAATTAATTTACAATTACCCAATGCCGAAGAAGGTTTAAAGTTTATATTTTTACCTGATTGGTCAAAATTTAACTTCTCAATGCTTTTAATGGC
The DNA here is from genome assembly GCA_024408745.1 of Candidatus Gastranaerophilales bacterium. Classification (GTDB taxonomy): domain Bacteria; phylum Cyanobacteriota; class Vampirovibrionia; order Gastranaerophilales; family JAILCC01; genus JAILCC01. The sequence goes on from JAKSUS010000004.1 coordinate 10,353, forward strand.
ATTAGGACAGGCATTGTTTACATTAAGTATAGGTATGGGTGCATTATTAACATACGGAAGTTATTTAAAGAAAAATGATAATATTTTAGCAAGTGCATATTCAATAATTATTGCTGATGTTATTTTTGCGGTTCTTGCGGGTGTAATGATTTTCCCTGCAGTATTTTCATTTGGTTTAGAACCTGATGCAGGTGCGGGATTGGTATTCATTACTTTACCAAAAGTTTTTGCACAAATGCCTTATGGTGGTTGGGTTTCTTTAGGATTTTTCTTCTTACTTTTGTTTGCAGCATTAACTTCAGGAATAAGTCTTGTAGAAGTTGCGGTTGCATCATTCATTGATAATTTTAAAATGAAAAGAGTAAAAGCAGCAACATTGGTAACACTTATTGTCGGTGTTTTATCCGTACCGATTGCGCTTTCTTTCGGACTGTTAAAGGATATTACATTATTTGGCAAGAATCTGTTTTCAATATTTGATTTCACCACATCAAATATATGTTTGCCGTTTAATACTTTGATTATTTGTATCGTAACAGGTTGGTTATTAAGCAAGTTCCATACTTACATATTCAGAACAAAATTAATGAACAGAATATTTATTATTACGGCTAAATTTGTTCTGCCTGTTGTATTTTTAGTCTTATTAATTGCAGGTTTAAAAAGTTAGTACAAATAAAATTATATTTTTACTGACTGACCTTGTAACATGCTTTGCAAGCGTTGTTTTGCACCGACTTGTTCTCTTACAAACTTGCGAACAAATTCAACTGCCTGTTTATCTCTGTCAATTGCATCTTTCAATGATAAAATTTGATTAATTGATAAGACACTCATATTTGTATGTTCATTATTGAATGTATTTCTGAATAAATTCATTGTTTCACTATCATATCCGGGTAATTTGTGTTTATAAGAAAGCCAATGATGGAATTGATAAGCAATGAAATACAAACTCAAATTGCTTTTACAAATAATAAGTACATCTTCCATACAATCACTTAAAACAATTTTCTTATCTGCCAGTAAACTTGTTAAAAAGTTTAAAATAAACGCTTTAAACCCATTGTGTTTAGGAATAAAACCTTCATCATATCCTAAAAGCTTTAATACTACTGCTAAAGCAGGGCAATAAACAACTTTTGTTCCTTTTGATTCCATAAATTTCAAAATCATTTTTGGATTATTTTTATATTTAAAAAGAATATTATAAGCAATTTCAGAAACTTTTGCTTCTTTTTTATCATTATTTGCACTAATTGTTAATTCTTCATGACCTGTAAAGAAGAGTTTTTTACTTCTGTTTAAATTACAGATAGTATCACTCACATTAGAATTATTGCTAAAATTTTTAAAATCAAAAGTCATGCTAAATTCCCAATAATTTATTCCTTATATTAATATAAAAACATTTTTGCTAAAAAAATTGCCTAAATATTAATATTTTTTATTAAGAAATTAAAGCATCAATAATTTCTCTGAAAGCTCCTTCACCACCGTTACGATTAGTAATTTGTATATTTGGAATTGCTTTTATTGCATCAATGCCGTTTTGCACGGTAATCGGATACCCTACAAAATTTAACGTTTCAATATCATTTACATCATCACCGATATACACAATTTTTTCGGGATTAAGATTATATTTTTCAATAATCTGATGCATAACATCAATTTTTTTTCTAATATTAGTATGAACTTCTTCAAGATGAAATTTATTTTTAACATATTCAACGGCATTACTTGCTTCGCCTGAAATTATACCAACTTTATAACCGTTTTTTTGAGCAAGAGAAACAGCCATAATATCTCTGAAATTTAATCTCATTGTATAGTTATCGGAATTATTCGGAATATAAATATAATTATCCGTCATAATTCCGTCAAAATCAGTAATAATATATTCAATATCTTTTGGTAATTTTATCACTTTAAGCAAACCTCATTCTTGACTCTGCGAAGTTTTTTGATAATAGGTTTTTCACTTTCATAAACGGTTTTTTGACCATTACCCATAAAGACATGCACGTTTCTTATATCTCTCATTAATTTATATAAACCAACAGGTTCAATACTTGCAGCCTGATCAGAGCCCCACATTGTTCTGTCTAATGTGATATGTCTTTCAACAGAGCATGCACCTAAAGCATTTGCTAAAATTGTTGACAGTAAGCCTCTTTCATGTCCCGAAAAGCCTATCGGAACTCCGTATCTTTCTTTTAAATAAGGTATAACGGAAAGATTAACTTCTTCATTATCAGTAGGATAAGTAGAAGTACAATGATAAATAATTAAATCTTTTGTCCCTAAAACTTCTACCGCATGATCTATTTCTTCAATTGTACTCATACCTGTTGAAAGTAAAATCGGTTTACCTTTTGCTCTTGTATATTTGAGTAAATTATCATCAGTTAAACTTGCTGAAGATATTTTATAGCATGGCGGATTAAATTGATCAATAAAATCAACTGATTGCTCATCCCAACATGATGCAAACCATAATATGTTTTTTTCTTTACAATATCTGTCTATTTCTTTGTATTCTTCATAACCAAATTCCAAACCGCGTTTTAAATCACCGTTAGTTTTACCTAAAGGTGTAACTCTTGGTTGTGCTAGTTCTTCTGGTGTATAAACTATATCTACAGTTCTTTTTTGAAATTTAACAGCATCACAACCTGCTGCCGCTGCTAAATCTATTAATTTTTTTGCAGTTTTAATACAACCGTTATGGTTAATACCTATTTCAGCAATAACAAAACAATGTGAGGCATCACCGACTGCTTTTCCTCCGATAGATACAATATTACTCATACATTACCCTCATTAACTGACAAAACCCATGTTAACATAAAAATAATTTCATTTCATAAACCATGTGGTTTATTCTTCCGAAAGACTTTCTTCTTCGGCAGTTTTAGGAATAATATTTACTCTTAATTTTGTTATTCTTGTTTTAGAAATTTCTTTAACAATAAATTCTAAATTTTCATAAACTACAATATCGTTTTTTTCTGCTAAACGACCTAAAAGTTTTACAACAAAACCACCTATCGTATCAACATCTTCATCTTCAATATTCACATTTAAAACTTCCGACACTTCATCAATTCTCATCATTGCATTTATATCATAACAGGTATCGGAAATTTTTATTAAATCTTCTTCTTCGTCAGAGTCGAACTCGTCTTGAATTTCACCAAAAATTTCTTCTAAAACATCTTCTAACGTAATAAGTCCGGATGTTCCGCCAAATTCATCAATAACAATAGCCATTTGATTTTGTTGCTCTTTAAAATCACGCATTAATTTATCAATGCTGACAGTTTCAGGAACCATCATAGGTTTTCTCAATATTTTTTCAATATCAAATTCCCCTTTTAATGAAGCGGCATAAATATCTTTAATATGTATAATCCCTAATATATTATCCATATCTTCTTCATAAACAGGATAACGAGTATATTGACTTTCGCAGGTAATTTTCTTTAATTCATCAAGCGAAATATCATTAGGAATACAGGTCATATCAGTTTTTGGAACCATAACCTGCTTTGCTGTTAAATCTGAAAACTTAAATACATTTTGAATAATATCTTTTTCAGTTTCATTAATAACACCATCAGAACAACTTTCATCAATTAACATATTTAATTCTTCGGTTGAATGTGCATGGTCTTGGCTCTGTTTAATATTTAGCATTTTTAAAATTGCGTTACCGCAACCGTTTAAAATCCAAATAAAAGGTTTAAAGATATTTGCCGCAACCTGCATGGGTCTTGCAACAAATAAGGCTGTTTTTTCGGTATATTCAAGTGCTATTGATTTTGGAGTTAATTCTCCAATTACAACGTGCAATAATGTAATAGCTGAAAATGCAATTGCTATTGAAATTGAATGAGCAGTTGCAAGTTTAGCATCAATCCAGGGAATAAAATCAAATATCGGTAATATTATTTTAACCAAAGTTGCTTCACCAAGCCAACCTAAACCGATACTTGAAATTGTAATCCCAAGTTGCGTTGCTGCAATATATTTATCAAGCTCACCTACCGCTTCAAGTGCTATTTTGGCATTTTTATTACCTTCATTAGCTAATTGAGTTAATCTTGTATGTCTGACTCTGACAAGAGCAAATTCCGATGCTACAAAAAATCCGTTTGAAAATAATAATACAAGTATTGATAAAAACCCTAAAATTGTTATATCGCTCTCGCTCATTTATATTGTTAAAAATCCTTTCACATAAGTAAATTGAAATAAATATTTATTAAAGATAAAATATTCTCTTTAATTATACCTGTTAATAAACTTTTTTGCAATTATTGTTGTTATTTCGTCAAAAATTACAAATATAAACTAATTAGATGATGAAAATTAATCGGAATAATTTATAATAATATTACACACACACGATTACCTATGGCTATGCATCCCTGAAAAATGCATAGCTTTTTTTTAATCTTTTAACCACCAACTTTACCAACCTGGTTTCTTCCGTTTTCTTTTGCATTATACAAACCTCTGTCTGCAATTTCAATTAATTCCTGCGGGGTTTGCCCATGTTCGGGATATGTTGCTACCCCTAAACTTATTGTTATAACACATTCAATATCGCCTAATAATTTAAACGGCTTTTCATTTACATTTTTACATATTTTATTTGCGGTAATAACTGCCTCATCTAAATTGGTATTCGGTAAAATAATTGCCATTTCTTCACCACCGTAACGGCAAACAATATCAGCAGCCCTTACGGACTTTTTCAAGATGCCCGCAATTTTTCTTAAAACATCATCACCTGTTTGATGTCCGAATTTATCATTAAACTTTTTGAAGAAATCTATATCAACCATTATCAAGCTAAAATTCGTATTATATCTCTTGGAAATGTCAATTTGTGCAAGCATTTGTTCTTGAAAATATCTGTGATTATAGAGTTCCGTTAAACCGTCAGTTGTTGCAAGCTTATATGTTTTTTCAAAATCCTGAGATTTTCTTATAAATTTTACGACATAAACAATTGTATAAGTCGCTAAAATTAAAAATACAGGGTAAGCAATATCAAGCCAGATATTAAATTTTGCAAGCATAAATAATGAAAAGCCTAAATATAAAATAATTAATCCAATAACAGTTAAAGCATTTATCAAATTTGAATTTACTCTAAACAATAAAATGCTTGTAATCAAAACCAAAGCAAAAGACAATAATAAATTTAAACTATTTGAAGCAGGCACAATAAAATTATCATTTAACATATTATTAATATAAGTTGTTTGAATTTCAACCCCGGGCATGTATCTGTCAACCGGAGTACTTTTGGTATCTGCTAATGATACTGCACTTGTGCCAACCGCAACAATTTTATCTTTGAAATATCCTTTTTCAATTTTATTATTAATAACATCAGCAAATGATATTTTTTCCACTCTTGATTTATTAAACCAATTTAAAACCAAATAACCGTCTTTATCCAATTGGAATTTTTTATTAGCCATAATTAACTCGTTATTTTGATTAATAATATATTTTCTGGAATTAATGATTTTATGTTTAAAAAAATGATGATGGGTTATTCTTAACGGCATATATGAATAATATTGTTCTTTATAAGTAAAGAAACTCGGAGCTCTTCTTGAAATCCCATCTTTGTCTCTATTGAAATTAATAAAACCGATATTTTTAGCAACATCAAATAATTCAGGCATCATTTTTCTGTAATTTGAAAAATTTAAATCTTTAAAATCTATATTACTTTTGTTATCCAAATTTGATGCTAATTTCAGAGGTAAAGATTTATTTTCTTCATCTTCTCTGTTATCAAAATTCAAAGAAAGATAAATATTATCATACTTTTTTACTTCATTAATAAAATCCCAATCTTTATCTTCATTCCCTTGTTGAAATCCTAAAAACATAAAATCCATTAAAATAAGGTCAGCATTATCATTTTCAAGATATTTA